>CALABN010000023.1 GCA_937885735.1 uncultured Bacteroidota bacterium
GCATCAGTTCCAACTGATAAGTTAAATCCGTATTTAGATTTATTCAGTCGCTAGCCTCCTTTCGAATGACACTTAATCTTTAATTGATTAGGTGTCTTTTTAAGTTCGCACTGTCTAAATATCTAGAGCGGTTTGAACTCACTTTTTTTTGTTCTTCACAACGTGATCAGAACAACAAAAAAGTTAGTGAGAAGCGCAACAAAAAAACGTATCTATTATATGAAAACTATTGTTCAAAAATTTGGACATCAAGAGGCTTTTTGCGCTCCCCTCGCAAGCGCCAAAAAGCCGTTATATAAAAATGTCACTAAAATAGATATAAAAATATGAGAAATAAGCGAAAATAGACCGCTAGGGCTTGTCATCAAGCGGTCTTAAAATGTGCGGATTGTGCGGATTTCCGAGATTGCCTGTTTTGCATCTTCGAAATCGGCAAGATATTTTTCGCAAACCTTGCCTGCTTCTGGCCATTTGGCAACTATCAGGCTTTCTGCCGGCTTGCGGTCCTTCATTGTCTGCCAAATCTCTTCAGTGATGAACGGCATAAATGGGTGCAAAAGTTTCAGCATACTCTCGAACAAGTCGATGACTGCATTGTAGGTCTTTGCGTCGCAGGCGGTCTGGTATGCTGGCTTGACCATTTCAAGGAACCAAGCCGAGAATTCGTCCCAGAACAGACGGTAAACGGTCATCAAGGCCTCCGACAAGCGGAACTTGTCAAAGTGGTCGTTAAGCAGGGTTATGGTGTCGCTCAATTTTTGGCTGAACCATTCAATGCCAATGAGTGCCGATTCAGGTTGTGGCAGTTTGTCGTCGACATTCCAACTGCTGACAAGCCTGAATGCGTTCCAAATCTTGTTTGCGAAGAAACTGCCTTGTTCTGGAAGCGAGTCGTCGTAAAGCAAGTCGCCACCTGCTGGTGAGCAGAGCAACATACCAACACGGACACCGTCGGAACCGTATTTCTTCATCAATTCGATTGGGTCAGGCGAATTGCCGAGCGACTTGCTCATCTTGCGACCCAGTTTGTCGCGCACAATGCCTGTGAAATATACGTTGCGGAAAGGAACATCCTTGCGATACTCCTCGCCTGCCATAATCATTCGGGCAACCCAGAAGAAAATGATGTCTGGACCTGTCACCAAGTCGCAAGTTGGATAATAGTAGTTTATCTCCTCGTTGTCTGGATTGTTGATGCCGTCGAACAGCGACACTGGCCACAACCACGATGAGAACCAAGTGTCAAGTGCGTCCTCGTCGTGCCTCAACTGGTCGATTGTAAGGTTCTCGTAGCCCTTCATTTGTTTGGCTTCGGCCAATGCCTCTTCGGCTGTCAGTGCCACAACAAACTTTTCCTCCTCGCCTTCGGCTGTTGGCAGGAAGTAGGCAGGAATGCGGTGACCCCACCAAAGTTGACGGCTGATGCACCAATCCTGAATGTTTTCAAGCCAGTTACGGTATGTCGATACATATTTTGTAGGGTGGAACTTGATTTTGCCTTCAAGCACTGGTGGCAATGCGATGTCGGCAAAGTGCTTCATACTCAAGAACCATTGCTTGCAAAGACGAGGCTCAACGGCTGTATCCTGATTGCGCTCGCTGTATCCAACCTTGTTGTCGTAGTCTTCAATCTTCTCCATAAGACCTGCATTCTGAAGGTCAATGGCAATCTGACTGCGGACGTCCATACGGTCTTGACCGATATACATACCCGCATTTTCAGAAATGGTTCCGTCAGGATTGAAAATATCGATAATCTCAAGTTTGTGAGTCTGTCCCAATGCATAGTCGTTAGCGTCGTGGGCTGGCGTCACCTTAAGGCAACCGGTACCAAACTCAATGTCAACGTAACGGTCCTCAATTACAGGAATGACACGGTTCACCAAAGGCACAATGACCTTGTGACCGCGCAACCATTGGTTCTTCGGGTCTTTAGGGTTGATGCACATTGCGGTATCGCCCATAATTGTCTCTGGACGTGTTGTGGCAACAACGGCATAATAGCCCTTGCCGTCCTTGTGCAAAACCTCGCCCTCTTCGCCAGTAGGCTTTACAGGATTCACGTCTGCATCGGCCACATAGTAGCGCAGATAATATAGTTTTGATTTCTCTTCGCGATAGATGACTTCTTCTGTAGAAAGCACGGTCTGTGCCTTTGGGTCCCAATTGACCATACGCAGGCCACGGTAAATAAGGCCTTTCTTGTACAAATCGACAAAAACCTTCAGCACTGACTCGCTACGCAAATCGTCCATAGTGAATGCCGTACGGTCCCAGTCACAGGAAACGCCAAGTTTCTTCAGTTGTTCAAGAATGATGCCACCGTGCTCCTCCTTCCATTCCCAGGCATATTTAAGGAATTGCTCACGTGTAAGGTCGCGTTTCTTGATGCCCATACCAGCCAACTTCTTCACAACCTTTGCCTCTGTTGCTATAGATGCGTGGTCAGTGCCAGGCACCCAGCAGGCATTCAGACCCATCATACGGGCACGGCGCACCAAAATGTCTTGAATGGTGTTGTTGAGCATATGTCCCATATGCAACACACCAGTCACGTTTGGTGGCGGAATTACCACTGTATATGGCTTGCGTTGGTCAGGTGTTGAATGGAAGAACTTATTGTCCATCCAGAATTTGTACCACTTCTCTTCGGTGGTTGCAGGATTGTAATGAGTATCAAGTTCCTGTTTCATTTCATTTCATTTTTTTGGAACTGCAAAAATAACAAATGGCTTTTGCCGACAAGCGTTTTGTTTGAAAATGTTGCGATATTCGACAAAAAGGATAAACATCACAAAAAAAATCCTCATCAACTGCAACCTTTTCAGTTTTTATTCATCTATCTTACGTAACAATTAAAAAGTACAATTATGAAAAAGAGATTTCTAATGGCATTTATGGCAATGGCCTTCACTGGATTCCTGGTTTCCTGCGAAGATGACGACGAGCATCTGCGCAACAGAACCGAAGACGACATTGAGTGGAACACAATAAATGTGACAGTCAGGGCCGGCGATTGGGAATACGTTGAAGGAAGCAGAAACTGCAACAGTTACTACTATGCCGACGTAAAAGTTTCCGACCTTGACAAGAACAAATGCAAGGGTGGCATCATTTGTTGCTATTTGTACGACGACGAGGTGCAGACCCAACTGCCATGCACTCGCTACTACAATTCTGGCAACGAAGAGTGGTCACGCACCATCGACTACGATTTCTACAAAAAAGGGGTGACATTCTACGTTACCGAAAGTCGCGACAGCATCAACCTTCCTGAAAGAATGGAATTCAGAATTGCATTTATCTATTAAAAGATGCAAAATATTGCAGGCTGAAAGATTGTCTCTTTTTTCCAAAGGTCAATCTTTTAGCCCTTTTTATGGCAAATAAGGAATCCCATTCTCATAAGGCATTTGCCGAAAGGCATCTTCACCTTGTCTGAAAAATCCAATGGGAAACGGACACCGCTATCTCTTGCGCCAAACCGCAAAATCGGGACGCAGAACCATCAAGAATGAATAGGTATAGTCGAAGACCGAATTGTCAATGTCGTAATAGCCACGGGCGCACAATGCCATTGTGAAATAGTCGGTAAAGTCTTTTGCAATATTCATCTCGCAAGTCAGCATATTGCGCTTGAGTTGGTTGTCTTCAGGATTGACCGACTGACATTGGTACATCTTGTTTCCTTGAGTGGAAAGGAACTTGTCGGCATACCAGTAACCAGCGCTTACGTAACTCTTGCCGTGCGCCAACTTAACCTCCGACAACACACCCCAACCATCGTTGTAGAGGCTTTCGGGGGTTGGCGAATTGTCCATAAATCCAAGCACCTGCGATTCGGCACTCATACAATCGACAAAACCGTCGCCAAGAACCGACAGACGCAAGCCTGCCGACATATTGTAAAGCAACTTCATATGGGTTGAATCGTCGGTGTCAATCTGCCCGCCCATATGGTAGATGCACATACTGGCTGGCAAATCCAACTTTACACGGTCGGAACCCAACGCCTGCCAATCGACTGAAAAACCGCCGAATATCTTTTCCTTCTTATTATCGTGGGAAATATATGATTATAATTAATAAAGAAGCAACTTCTTTGGATAATAGAGCAGACTATGTAATCAGAGAAGATATTGGAGATGTTTTTTTGAATGCACAGGAAAGATCTGATATGCTAATGATATATCGGATAACACCTTTACTGTTTTTTAAAGGAATATTAGAGTTAGAAGATAGCAGCCCA
>CALABN010000024.1 GCA_937885735.1 uncultured Bacteroidota bacterium
AGTTCATATTGCCCATTTTGTTATTTTTGTTTTTCAAACGGTGAATTTATAGAACACACCTAATATATTTTACAGATATTCATATGAGCAATTTCAAGGAAGATCTAATGAAGGTGAAAGCGTTTGCATTTGACGTTGATGGTGTTTGCACCGACGGCACGGTGATTTGCCTCGCCGACAGTCAACAAGTACGGCAGTCGCACACCCGCGACGGCTTTGCCCTGCGCTTTGCCCACGAACAAGGATACCCCATTGCGATAATCAGCGCCGGCAAGAACAACACTGGCGTTGTAAAGCGCTTCGAAAGCCTTGGCCTGACCGATCTATACATAGGCAGTCTGGCAAAAGTGCCCGCATTCGATGATTTTCTGAAAAAGCACAACCTGACTGCCGACGATGTGCTTTACATGGGCGACGACATTCCCGACTATCCAGTGCTAAAGCGCGTGGGCGTTCCAACCTGCCCTGCCGATGCAGCCAACGACATAAAGCCCATTGTAAAATACGTGTCAGACTATCCAGGTGGCTACGGCTGCGTTCGCGACGTTATTGAGCAAGTAATGAAAGCCCAAGGCAAATGGGTGAATTTTGAAACTGAAAACTTTTTGGGTAAATGAAAAAATACTTGAGCATAATCCGCTGGCCAAACCTGCTGATGGTGCCTTTGACAATGTACCTGATGCGGTACTGCATCATTCAGCCTATGCTCGACTACCAATTTTCGATACAACTAGGCACACAAGTTACGCATCAACTTTCTGAAGGCTACTTCCTGATTTTAGTGCTGATAAACGTCTTTTTAGGCGCAGCTGGTTATGTGATAAACGATTATTTCGACCGCAAGATAGACATGATAAACCGTCCAGAGAGTGTCGTGGTTGACAAGATTCTGCCACGCAGGATTGCCATTGTCTATCATTCCGTGCTCAACATCATCGCGCTGGTTTTGGCAGGCATTTTCGCTTGGCACTTGCAGATAAAGATGATTTTTGTCCTCTACATGTTGATTGCCGGCATCTTCTGGCTATATTCCACCAACTACAAGAAACAACTGTTTGTCGGAAACATTGTGGTGGCCTGCGGAACTGCCACCATTCCATTGCAAGTCGGCCTTTTCGAATATGTCACCTTGACTCGTGTCTATGGATTTGACATGCTTGTCAAGGGTCTGTCATTCATGCCTATAATGTACTGGATGGCCGGCTTTGCGTTTTTTGCGTTCATCATCAACATCATACGCGAAATAATCAAGGACATGGAAGACCTTGAAGGCGACAGCAACTACGGCTGCAACACTTTGCCACTGGCCTACGGCATCAAGACATCAAAAATTGTAGTCGTCGCTCTCACGCTTTTCGCAATTGTGGCATTGGCAATGACATACTACATTTTCTTCCACGAGACACTGACACTGCTCTATATGCTGATATTCATCACATTGCCGTTGATTATTGTCATCATTCTTACAATCAGGGCGGATGAAGTGAAGCAATACCATAGAATAAGCAACATTATCAAGGCTATAATGCTTTTCGGCATACTCTATTCAGTGCTGGCAATGCAGATTATGGAATTTGTTGTTTGACATGACAAGACAATGGCCTCTCGACAAACAAATGGGACATTGTTAAGGTGGGTTCTATAAATTGATTTCGAGAGGTTTTTGAATTTTTATCGAGTAGATTTATGGACGGAAGGAGGATACAGTGCGGGCACTGTTGACGACTGACAC
>CALABN010000025.1 GCA_937885735.1 uncultured Bacteroidota bacterium
AGTGAAGAACTAATAAGAACTATTTTACGACGTAATGACATAAAAGTTATTTCTAACGAACCCCAAAAGTATTTGCGCAATGTCGGAAACAAATCAGTACAGTTAGATCTTCTCTGTACAGACGATACCGGAACATTGTTCAACGTTGAGATTCAAAGGTCTGATAAGGACAATATGCAAAAGCGGATGCGGTATAACATATCAAATCTTGATACAAGAAGTGCGGAATCCGGAATATTCTATAAAGACCTCCCGGATATTTATGCAATAATGATTTCACAATTTGATATTTTCAATTTAGGAAAAACAGTGTATTATATAAATAATGATTTTAGAATAAATTCGTGATAAAGATAAAAAATAAAGGTAATAATAAATTGTTTTGACTATGAAAGTAGCCGTTGTAGGTGCCAGCGGAGCAGTTGGCCAGGAATTTTTGAAGATTTTGAACGAAAGAAATCTTCCTATTGATGAGTTGGTCCTGTTTGGATCGGCTCGTAGTGCAGGAACCTCTTACGAATACAAGGGTAAGAAGATCGTGGTTAAGGAACTGAAGCACAACGATGATTTCAAGGGCATCGACATTGCCTTGACATCGGCAGGCGCAAGCACTTCAAAGGAATACGAAGAGACCATCACCAAGTATGGTTGCATTATGATAGACAACTCAAGCGCTTTCCGTATGGACACCGACGTTCCATTGGTAGTGCCCGAAGTCAACGCTGAAGATGCGCTAAACGCTCCCCGCCGTGTCATTGCAAACCCGAACTGCACAACCATCATGATGGTCGTACAGTTTGGATTGAAGGCTTTGGAAGAATTGTCGCACATTAAGCGAGTTCACGTTGCAACCTACCAAAGTGCCAGCGGTGCAGGCGCAATGGGTATGGCAGAACTCGACCAGCAAATAAAGGACTATGCTTCAGGCAAGGAATTGACAGTCAACAAATTCTCATCTCAATTGCTATACAACGTAATTCCCCATATCGATGTATTCACTGAAAACGACTACACCAAGGAGGAGATGAAGATGTATAACGAGACCAAGAAGATTATGCATTCCGACATTCAGGTCAGCGCAACTTGCGTACGCGTGCCTGTTATGCGTGCACACTCTGAATCAATTTGGGCAGAGACCGAAAAGCCTGTCTCTCCAGCCGATTTCCGTTCGGCTTGTGCCAAGGCGTCAGGCGTTACGGTTATTGACAATCCTGCAAACAAGGAATATCCAATGCCATTGTTTGTCGCAGGTCAGGACAATGTCTCTGTAGGCCGTATCCGTACAGACGTCGCAAATCCAAACGGCATCACATTTTGGTGCGTAGGCGACCAAATCCGTAAGGGCGCCGCTTTGAACGCTGTTCAGATTGCCGAATATCTGATTGAAAAGAAATTCAAATAGGATTTAATAATTCAACACAAAAAAGGGCACTCATTTGAGTGTCCTTTTTTGTTGTTGAATATTTTGCCAAAATGACATATAATAACAATTATTTATTGTATTAATTTTAAGCACACTAAATATTATATTGATTTATTGTATGTCAATTTGACATACAAACAACAGCAAGATTCGGACAATAAGTCCATTTTCAGGCATTGGCACAAATCTTGAAAGTGTATGGGTGTTTTTGATTTAAAAACATTGTTAAACTAAAATATGGAGGATTAAAAAATGACACTTTCTAGAATTTCAAACAACTATCCGTCGTTATTCGACCAACTTTTTGACACCGATTTGTTCGATTGGTCGAACCGCAATTTTTCAGAGACAAACACCACTTTGCCATCTGTAAACATCAAGGAAAATGCCGACGGCTTCAATGTGGAAATGGCCGTTCCAGGATTCAGCAAGAACGACTTTAAAATCGAGTTGAACCATAATGTGTTGACCATCTCTTCCGAAAAAAAGGTTGAGAATGAGACCAGGGAAGGCGAGCGTTTCACTCGTCGCGAGTACAGTTACCAATCGTTCAGCCGTTCATTCACATTGCCAGATTCGGCAAACGGCGATATGATTTCAGCCAAGTACGACAACGGCATTTTGGATGTCGAGATTCCAAAACGCGAGGAGTCGAAGCCGAAACCAAAACGCCAAATAGCGATTTCATAAAAAGTTGAGTTAATGAGCGAATCCGCTTTGGGGGACCAGAGCGGATTTTTTTTGCGCAACTGTTTGGCTATAAGCCATCGACACTCATCCTGATTTTCCAATTCTGCGGATAAAGGTTGTTCCACCTGCTCCCGACATTTTTTGCCCAACCTATAGGCAAACCTTTGTATGTAAGCAAATTGAAACCCTGTTTGGTGCCAGGTACGAAAATATTGTCACGATGCAGGTAGCGCAACGCATCTTGCAACGGCAACTCGACGGTCTCAAACGCACCCTTGTTTATAGCCCACGACATTGCCAAATCGTGCTCTGGCGCAATCTTGTTGCCGAAAAGTTTGGCAATGCCCATACCCATTTTCACAACTTTCAACCTGTTGTACAACAATTTGCATTCTGCATCAATGGCTTGAGGAACGGCAACAACAGTGTCGCCATTTTGATAGTATGCAAAATCATAACCTGGCAAAACATACTTGTCGAGTTCAGCCGAAACGTTCTTTTGCACTGACGGCAACTGCTTCTTCAGTTTCTGCTTCTTCACATTTATCTCACTGCCGTCGTTTTTCCGAAAGACACAGCAGAAAAAGCCTTCGCCACGAGTCTTATGCTGAATGAAACGATAGCCCACAAGTCCGTTTTTCTCAACTAAAGTGACATTCCATTCTGGCTTTATGTCTATCTGGACATTATCAGCATCAAAAGTCTGGCTAATCCACAACATATTGTTTTCATCCTCATCGGGGCAGAACGTGCAAGTGCTGTAAATAAGATACCCGCCCGGCTTTATGGAATTCCAAATGTCGGCCACAATGCGTTGCTGACGTTGGGCGCAGATGCGTGTATTGTCGAGGCTCCACTCGTTTATGGCAAGCGGTTCGCGTCGGAAAAGCCCCTCTCCCGAACACGGCGCATCAACTGCCACAATATCGAAAAATCCGTCAAGAGGCTTGAAATCAGACGGGTCGTTGTTAGTGACCACCACATTGGGGATACCCCACTTTGTCAGATTCTCGCAAAGAATCGGCAATCGGCTACTTATGACCTCATTGCTCACCAAAAGCCCGTCCTTGCCGACTATTGATGCAAAATGCGTGCTTTTCCCGCCTGGCGCGCCACAAAGGTCAAGAATACGGACATCATTTTCATTTCCAATGATTTGCCTTGCAACATAACCGGCAAACATTGAACTTGCCTCCTGAACGTAATAGCCTCCAGCGTGAAATATCGGGTCAAGCGTAAAGACAGGACGTTCAGCAAGATAACGGCCGTCAGACTCCCACAAAACGAAATCTTTTTCGTCAGCGAAACAAGATATCTTATGCCGATTCAGCCTTATACTGGTTGGAACGGGACATAGCAACGATTTCACGTACTCATCATACTCGTCGCCCAACTGCGCGCGCATCCGCAATTCAAACTCTTTTGGCAAGGCAATATCCATATCCATTTTTTCTGCAAAAATAATTACGATTGCCGATTTTCAAGCAAAATGAACCATTTGTTAAGTTCCCTCATATTTGACTGATATTATAAAGATTAAGCAATGTCGCAGTGTTGATAGTTTCCTTTCAGTCAGACACACTTTACTTATTTATATACAATAACTTTGCAATGTTGATTATGAATAAGGGAAAATCCATACGGACTCTTTTGGCGGTGTTTGCAATTTTGTTCATTGCAACTACAGGTTGCTATGAACCGTCAGACACCGAAACGTTTGACAAGGGCGACAGGGTTGTTGTCATTGAAGGGAAGGTTGCATTTCTCGACTCCACCTCAACCGTGATTGTATCGAGGACAGTTGACGCAACCGACACCGTGGATTGCGAATTTATCGACAATGCGCTTGTCTATCTGCGTGACGACAACGGCAATTCCGCACAACTGGAATACGTGGGCAACGGCATGTATAAAACATCTCAATTGGAAGGCCAGATAGGAAAAAGTTACCTACTCACAGTGGACGTTGACGGCGAACGTTACAGCGCCATCGACAAAATGCCAAATCAAATTTCCATTGACTCCGTACTTGTTGAATATCAAGACAGTTACACTATTTTTGACACCATTGGATACTACGTGTCAATATTCTCGACACGAAATGCCGACACCTTGCAATACTATAGAATAGAGGTGGAAAGAAATGGTGAAAAATTGGACGACTACTCAAATTTGTGGCTGTTCGAGGACTCTCACCTGACAGAATCATTCAAAATGGTAATCCCACAAAAATTTGATGTCGGTGACAATGTAGTGGTTGACGTTTATTCGCTGTCGTCCAACGTGTATGAGTATTTTTCAGGACTGTCGAAGCAGTTCACCACCAACTTCAGCAACATACAGCCACCTTTGACCAACCCTGAAACCAATATCCGCCCGACGGCATTAGGCTGTTTTCAAGCCTCGTCGGTTGTCCGTGTCGAGATTGAAATAAAGGAAGCCAATTCGTCTGTAGATATGACGTTTATTCCTTGAGAAGGAATTCCTCAATGATTTTTTTGAACATTGCCTTAGTTTCTTCGGTAGTATGCGCAACGCCCGAACTCATTTGAGGATTGCCTTTCTTTGGACAATACAGGAAAGCGGGAATTCCACGAATGCCGAATGCCGATGACAATTCTTTCTCCTTGTCAGTGTTGACTTTGTAGAAATCGATGCGACCTTTGTACTCGTTGGCCAATTCTTCCAAAATTGGGCTGGCCATACGGCAAGGACCACACCAATCAGCATAGAAATCGACAATGCAAGGCTTGTCACCTGCAAATACCCATTGTTTTGGATTCTTTTCGTAATCCATTACTTTTTGCAGAAATTCAGCCTTTGTCAATTGTGTCACAACTGGCTCTTGTGCAGACAGCGGACCCAATAGGGCCAACCCTATCACTAATAGAATTATTCGTTTCATTAAGTACAACAGTTAATTAATGTGCTTGTAAAATTAGCATTAATACTATGCAAAATACAATCCGCTTGTCAAAAACTGACAAATATCGACATAGGGCAAACATCCATCCTGAATATCAGCGACATAACAATCATTAAAAACTATCACCCACATTATATCGCGACACAAAAAAGGCGGACCACAAAAAAGTGACCCGCCTTTCAGAAATGTCATATTATGCTTTATTTCATCAAATTAGCCTTAATATAAGACTCTACGTTGTTGAAGATACGGTTTTGGACATCGGTGACATCGCCTGGAACGAACTTTTCACCGACAATATTCTCGTACAACTCAATGTAGCGGTTTGAAATTTGGCTGATGATTTCAGGTGTCATTTCAGGCACTTTCTCACCATCACGGCCCTGGAATCCGTTTGCCATAAGCCATTCGCGGACAAATTCCTTCGAAAGTTGCTTTTGGCTCTCGCCTTTTGCAAAACGCTCCTCGTAGCCATCGGCATAGAAGTAACGAGATGAGTCAGGTGTGTGAATCTCGTCAATCAGATAAATCTTGCCGTCCTTCTTGCCGAACTCGTATTTGGTATCAACCAAAATCAATCCCATTTTCTTTGCCATTTCGGTACCACGGGCAAACAATTCAAGAGTGTATTTTTCAAGCAAGGCGTAATCTTCGGCAGAAACCAGGCCATTCTTGATGATATCCTCGCGGGAAATGTTCTCGTCGTGAGTGCCAATGTCGGCCTTTGTTGTTGGGGTGATGATTGGCTTCTCGAAACGTTGATGCTCACGCAAGCCTTCAGGAAGTTTCACTCCACAAATCTCACGTCCGCCGTCGCGGTACAGACGCCACGAACTACCTGTAAGATAACCACGTACAACCATTTCCACTGCAAATGGTTCGCACTTGTGACCCAATGTAACGTTAGGGTCTGGACTTGCAATCTTCCAGTTAGGAACAATGTCGGAAGTGGCATCGAGGAAGTAAGACGCAATTTGGTTGAGCACCTGACCCTTGAAAGGAATTCCCTTTGGCAGAATGACGTCGAATGCTGAAATGCGGTCGCTTACAACCATTGCAAGATATTGGTCGTTAATGTTGTATACGTCGCGCACCTTGCCGTTGTACACACCCTTCTGACCACTGAATTTGAAATTTGTCTTTGATACGGTATTCATCATACGTAAATTTAAAAGTTTGATTACCTGTTATTTATTATAATATCGTCTTGTTTATTCGTTATTTGGCTTGCCTTTTGTTGACTTTTTGTCAAAAGCCTTGACTATCTCTTTTACAAGCCTGTGCCTTACAATGTCGGTGTCGTCAAGTTCAACCATACTGATGCCTTCAATGCCTTTCAGGATATGCAACGCCTGAACCAGTCCGCTGTCGGAAGTGTGAGGAAGGTCGATTTGAGTGATGTCGCCAGTGATGATGAACTTTGAATTCATTCCCATACGGGTAAGGAACATTTTCATCTGTGGCAACGTTGTGTTTTGAGCCTCATCGAGGATAACAAAAGCGTTGTCAAGCGTCCTGCCACGCATAAATGCCAATGGGGCAATCTGTATGATGCCGTCTTAAATGTTCGACTCAAGTTTCTTTGCAGGAATCATATCGTTGAGAGCATCGTAAAGTGGCTGAAGATACGGGTCAATCTTTTCCTTGACGTCGCCTGGCAGAAAGCCCAGACGTTCGCCCGCCTCAACCGCTGGACGGCTCAACACAATGCGACGCACCTCACGGTTGCGCAACGCACGGACTGCCAATGCAATGGCTGTGTATGTCTTTCCCGAGCCTGCAGGACCAAGCGCAAACAACATATCGTTTTGGTCAATAGCCTGCACCATTTTTTGCTGATTGGCACTGCGTGCACGAATTGCACGGCCATTGTTGCCAAAGACAATCATATCGTCAGGCGCACCAGACTGTGCCGTAGATTGTTGGCTATTGTTTAGAATCTGCACCAAATCGTCGTCAGACAATCGGTTGTAAGTGTCAAGGAAATGCACAATCTGACGGAACTTGTCCTCAAAATCGGCAATCTGCTGTTCCTCGCCAAGCAACTTGACATCGTGTCCGCGCGCCACAATCTGAATCTTCGGAAAGGCACGCTTCAATATTTCAAGACGCGAACACTTGACCCCGTACAAGTCAAGCGGGTCAACAGTTTCAAGGTGCAAAATCTTTTCTGCCATATTCAAGGTGTTACCTATTAGTAAGCATCATTTTAAACAAGACAAATGTAATTGACTGTCGGAAATTGTCAATTTATAATATCATCATTTTAACAACCGACAATTAACCGTTTTTCACCGTCGCACGCAAGAATGTGAAATTGGCTCAAGTATTTTTGACATTCATCGGCAAGCAATTCGGCAAATAAACCTACATTTGTCAAAAGCAAAATGCGATGCCGATAATCACACTTACTACCGACTGGCAATCTGACGACTTCTATGTGGGGGCAATAAAGGGACATATATATACACAATGCCCCAACGCCAACATAGTGGACATTACGCACAAGATTGAAGGCTTCAAGTCGGCACATTCGGCGTTCATTCTGCGTGGCACCTATCCCCACTTCCCCGCAGGCACAATCCACCTGCTCTGCACCAACAGCGAAGTGACTCCCGACAACTATCCTATGTGCTTTTTCTACAAAGGACAGTATTTCATAGGTGCCGACAGCCGTGCCTTCAGGGTGCTTTTTGACGAAAAGCCCGACAAGGCCATAGTGCTGAACAACGTTAACGGACTGACACAGTCGTCGTTTCCCGAACTGACCATTTTTGCGCAAGCCTCCTGCCTGCTGGCCAACGGAATGTCCATTGACGAGTTGGGCATCGACATTACCGATGAATACACAGTCCTGTCACTTCAGCCATCGACCGACCAAGACACCATTTCTGGCAAAGTTGTCTATATCGATTCATACAAAAACGTCATCACCGACATTTCAAGGGACCTGTTCCGCACAATAGGCAACAAACGCAAATTTGAGATTGTCATAAAAAGCGAAATGTACAAGATTGAAAAAATCAGCAAAAACTACAGCGATGTGAAAGCGGGCGAACTGCTGGCAATATTCAACTCGTTGGGACTGTTGGAAATAGCAATGCGCAACGCACGTTTCGCCGAACACGCCAACATAGACGGCAACAGTAGCGTATTAGTAAAATTCAAATAATATGTCACGAAAAGAACAACTTGAAGCATTCGGCCAACTGCTTGACATTATGGACGAATTGCGCGAAAAATGTCCGTGGGACAAAAAACAGACATTCGAATCGTTGAGAATCCAAACCATTGAAGAGACATACGAACTTACAGAAGCCATTATCGACAACGATATGGACGAGGTGAAGAAGGAATTGGGCGACATTCTGCTTCACGTGGTCTTTTACGCAAAAATGGGTTCGGAACAAGGCAAATTCGACATTGCGGACGTCATCAACTCGCTGTGTCAAAAACTGATATATCGTCATCCACACGTATTTGGCGACGAGAAGGCAAATTCAGCCGAAGCGGTTCTGCAAAATTGGGAACAACTGAAACTGAAGGAAAAAGGTCGCAAGCCAAACGTGCTTTCTGGCGTTCCAAAGTCGCTTCCTGCATTGGTCAAGGCCTACCGCATTCAGGACAAGACGCACAGCATCGGTTTCGACTGGCAAGACCGCGAACAGGTATGGGACAAAGTTGAAGAAGAAATTGGCGAGTTCAAGAACGAGGTGCTTGCCGACCCGACTTCGGAAAACGCAAAAAACGAATTCGGCGACCTCCTCTTCAGCCTAATCAATGCTGGACGCCTTTACAAAATCAACCCCGAAAACGCGCTTGAAAAGACCAACCTCAAGTTCATCAAACGATTCAACTACCTCGAAAACAAGATTCTGGAAAGTGGCAAGACTCTGAAAGAGACCACTCTCGAAGAAATGGACAAACTTTGGAACGAGGCCAAAAAACTTGAGTAATCATCTGTCAATCAATATCAAGCAAAAGGCAGTCAACGCATAAATGCGCGACTGCCTTTTCCTTTTTATAAGGCAAGACCACATTTCGGCCTAAAAATCCAAATTTGAATTGACGACAACCAAATATGAATTGCCTTCTACCAAATATTAAATTGCAAGATAGGTGTCGATTGACAGTGCTACATTTGAACATTGAAACAAAGACAACATACAAATTATTAACCAATACTGGCATCCTAAAACGGATTCGCATCGACCTCTGAAGCCACCCTACTTCAGAGGTCGCGATGTTTTTACAGGTTTTGTTTCAACCACACTCGTTTTCCAAATAAAAAGCTATCTTCACGCAATTAATTTTTTTACAAATATCCATATGAACAAGAGAAATTTAGCAACACTGGCCATTGCATCATTGCTGACCATTGGCTTCAACAACGCATTGTCAGCCCAAAACCGCTACTCAAACGTGAAATCGGTGGAAGAATTTGAGGAAGAATATGAGAAAGACGGCACAACCAAAAAATTCAAGACAAGCGAATCGAAGTTCGACAAAGACGGCAACGAGATTGAAGTGATTGAATATGAAGAAGGAAAGTTCTCTGAAAAACACGAATACACCTACGACGAGAAAGGCAACAAAATAACCGACTTCAAGACCAAGGCCGACGGCAAGAAGGAACGCATTGAATACAAATACGACGAGAACAACCTTCGGACCGAGAAACTCGAATACAGCGAGAAAGGACGCCTAAAAAGCCGTAAGACATACATTTACAAAATGAAATAAGATGAGCGTAGTTGTTCCCGACCAATCAAATCCAGAGTCGAAAAAGGTGCAGGTTGAAGATATGTTCAACAAGATTGCGCCCAAGTACGACCTGCTGAACCACACACTTTCGCTCAATATCGACAAGATATGGCGCAGGAAAGTAGTGCGCATATTGAGCAAAAGCACGCCAAGCATCATACTCGACGTGGCCACAGGCACTTGCGACCTTGCCATTGCCACCGCCCGCAAGATTCATCCGCAATCGGTTTTCGGAATCGACCTGTCGGAAGAAATGCTGAACTACGGGCAAAAAAAAGTTGACAATGCACGTTTGTCCAACACCATCAAACTGCAAAAGGCCGATGCCGAAAACATTCCTTTTGCCGACAACACCTTCGACGCCATAACGGTTGCCTTTGGCGTACGCAACTTTGAAAACCTCGAGGCAGGGCTCAAGGAAATGTACAGGGTGCTGAAAGCCGACGGTACTTGCGTGATACTGGAATTCACAATGCCTACTGCATTCCCTGTAAAGCAACTCTACAATTTCTACTTTGAACATATGTTGCCGTTGATTGGCCGACTGGTTTCAAGCCACAAATCGGCCTACACGTATCTTCCCGAATCGGTGAAGGCATTCCCGCAACGCAAGGAATTCATTGAGATAATGAACCGATGCGGGTTCAAGTCGGCAAGATTCAAGGTGCTTTCCTTCGGAATAGCATCGATATACATTGGCACAAAATAAAAAAAGCCCCGAGCAACGGGGCTTTTTATTGATATCATTACAGATACGAATTATTTTTCTTCGGCTGAACCTGTAGCCTCGTTTGCTTCTGGCTCCTTCTCATCGAGAAAGTCAAGCATATTGCAACGTTGCAATTGGTTGTACCAAGTCAGCACTTTCTTAATGTGCGAAACGTAAACGCGGTCGTGGTCGTAGTTTGACAGCACTTCAGAAAAATAAGCCTTCAAAGCGTCGTTGCTTGAAGTCTTTGGATCGATAGCCAGACCAGCATTTTCCTTTGTGCGAATACTCTTGAACACATCCATAAGCGATACTTCCTCTCCGTCTTCGGTGAAGATTGCTATGTCGCGCAAAGAACTGACTTTAGATGATGAATATGCAGGAATACGTTTTTGAGTCTCAATGTCTTCAACGATAATTCCGTTTTTTGTACTCGAAATCAACTTGAATAATCCTGAATAACCCGAGATTGATAAGATTTCTTTCATTTTGTTCTGTTTTTTTGAAAAATTAGGTTGCAAATATAATTTCAAATTGAAAATTCGGAACAGGTTTCAAAGACAATTATCGACAATGTCCACACCTTTAATTACTGATTTTGATTACCCAACCCCTTAAAACAAAAAAAGGATTGCCATTAGCCATCCATCTTCTGTAGAGCACGAACCACAATGGTTCGTCTCTGTTTCTTTTTTTTGTTTGTCTTGATTACTGCTTGTTGTAATCGAATTGGTAGTCGTCGCCTTCAACATCGACATACACTACATAGTCGCCAGCCTCAACCTTGCTGAACTCGAAATTCTTGCGAACTTCCTTGTTCTCGATTGCAGAGTAAAGTTCCTCACCCTTTGCGTCGAAAATCTTTACAACAACGTCCTTGCCGTGTTCGTTTGGCAACTCAATGATTGCGCGTGTACCGCTTGCAATGAAGATTGGGTCAACAACTACACGTCCGCCGTAAATCAACTCGCCATTCTTGATGCTGAATGGACGTTCCATCTTGTTACCGCTTTTGCGTGCAACAACTTTGTACTCGCCATCTTCAAGGTTAAGGAAGTCGAACACACGACCACTCTTGCCCATTGTACGTACATTCTCGCTGTACAACACTTCCTTGCCGTCTTTTGTCTCAATTGTCAAACTGCATTTGCCTTCAACATTAGAAGTGTAGACAATTGAAGCGCGAGTGCAAGTCAAATAACGGAACGAGAGGCTGTCCTCCATTTTTAGCATTACTGGTTCCTCATTGCTTTTAGTCTTTGCAGAAAGGAATAATGGCAATACAATAAGTGTTGCAGTCAACAAACTAACTAAAACTGCGAAGAAATCTGATTTCATCAGACGGTCTTCATTAATCTTTAAAAGTTTCATCTTTCGTCTTTTAAATTGTTCTTTACTTTCTTTTCACGGCACAAAGGTAAATTGTACTTTTTTCGGTGTGCAGATTATTTTTTAATGCAACGTTTGCATAAAATTTATTTAACCATAAATTATAAAAAATATACATTGATTAACAAATAGTTATAACAATGCAAACGATATGCATAAAATTTGCGGATTTTCTTTCAAAAAACCTCAAAGCAAGTGATAGCGCGGGATTCAAAGCGCAAACTAAAACGTTTGCACATCTATGCAAATTTGCATAAAATGGCATTATTCGAAGTCCTTAATGCAAAAAAACGGGCAATGTTGCATAAAACAGCATTGCCCGCCATATAAATTTGCAGTAATTGGCTATTGGTTTATGTCGCGGTCGCGGAATCCAAGGAAATAGAGAATGGAATCGAGCCCTCCTGCCGAAATTGAGTGTTGCGCCGACTCCTTCACTTTTGGCTTTGCGTGGAAAGCAATTCCCAAGCCTGCCAACTGCAACATTGGCAAGTCGTTTGAGCCATCGCCCACTGCAATAACCTGCTCAAGGTGAATGTCTTCCTTGAATGCCAGCAGTTTGAGGATTTCGGCCTTGCGGGCACCGTCCACAATGTCGCCCACATTGTTGCCTGTCAACTTTCCGTTGACAATTTCAAGTTCGTTGGCAAATACATAATCTATGTCGAGTTTGTTTTTCAGATAGTTGCCAAAATATGTAAATCCGCCAGAAAGTATTGCCGTCCGATAACCGTAACGCTTGAGTGTCTTGAACAATCGCTCCGCGCCATTGGTGATAGGCAGATTTTCGGCAATCTCCTTCATCACACATTCGTCAAGACCCTTAAGCAACGATATGCGTTTCAGGAAACTCTG
>CALABN010000026.1 GCA_937885735.1 uncultured Bacteroidota bacterium
CTTCGGCACAAAAGGAACTGAATATGTTCAGTTCGGGAAAGACAAACGTGGTGTTCGACTTGCCCGCCGACTATTTGACAGACTTTATGGAATCAAACATTGAGAGTTTTCAATGCAATCCGCCGTTGTTTATGCTGACCAACACTGTCAACTCTGACAACGACAAGCGTTTCAACCTGCAAACGGCCGACATTCAAGGCCTGAACATAAACTCACAGAACTGTTTCGACTTTTCCGAAGTTTATTTCAAGGCTCCCGAACCGCACACAATAGTAGTCAATCAGGAATAAACTGATTGTCATTCAGCAAAATCCTCTGTTCCGTCAAACAGGTGAAGGAACTTTTTAGGCATATGGCTCTCAAAGTGCATAGCCTTGCCAGAAACTGGATGCCTTAACGACAACACCCACGCGTGAAGGCCCAAACGGTCGATTGGGTTTTCGTGCGCGCCGTACTTTAAATCGCCGATTATCGGGTTGCCCAAATCCTGCAACTGGACACGAATCTGGCACTTGCAGTTGGTTTCCAAATTGACCTTGAGCATCGAGAACCTGCCGTTGCTTTTCATTGTCTTGATATGTGTAACAGCCAGTTGCCCCTGTTCTGGATTTTGTGTGGAATGCATCTTGAATGACTTCTTGTCCTCAACCAGATACGACTTCAGCACGCCGTCGCCATTCTCAATCTCGCCCTCGACAACAGCAATGTAAGTGTAGGTGGCGTCATTCCAATCGGACTGCATACGCTCCTTAATCATTCGGCTTTTGGCAAACACAAGCAAGCCCGAAGTCTCGCGGTCAAGACTGCTGACCATAAAAACGGCGTTGGCGGGATTCTGCTTCTTCACGTGGCGTTGCAATATCGACGTAACGTTGTTCTGCCCCTTTGCCGACGAAGAACTCAACATTCCTGCGTGCTTGTCGACAACAATCATCTGCTCATCTTCGTAGATAATTGTCATTCCTATGAAATTCATTTCAGTAGGTGCCTTGAATTTTTGAATCTGCACCCTGTCGCCTGGTTGCAACTGATGATTGTAAAATCCTACAACCTGGTCGTTGACAAGTATTTGACGATGATTGAGCAGTGTCTTGATGTTGTTACGGTTCTTGCCTGGCAGACTTGTAAGCAGGAACTCCATCAACTGACCGCCGTTCTTTGCCACCATTGGCGGAATCTCCTTGATGCGTGGCTTGTGATATTGTTGTGCCATTGTTTTTTTTCATTGGAACAAAAAAAAGGAAGTCTTCCAAAAGGCTTCCTCTTTTTGTACATATTTGTATTTTAAAGAATTAGCATTGCATCGCCATAGGCTCCAAAGCGGTAACCCTCCTTCAGCGCCTCGCTGTACGACTCCATAAGCAAATCGTAGCCCGCGTATGCGGCAACCATCATCATAAGTGTCGATTGTGGCAAGTGGAAGTTCGAAATCATTGAACTTGCGACACTGAAATCGTATGGCGGGAAGATGAACTTGTTGGTCCAACCATCGTAAGGTTTCAGGTATCCGTATGTCGACACTGAACTTTCAAGTGTACGCATTACGGTTGTGCCTACGGCACAAACCTGATGACGCTCGTCTTTTGCCTTGTTTACAATGTTGGCGGCCTCTTCAGGTATGATTATCTGTTCAGAATCCATCTTATGCTTTGTGAGGTCTTCAACGTCAACCGAGCGGAAATTGCCCAAACCTACGTGCAAAGTCACTTCTGCAAAATTGATGCCTTTGATTTCACAACGCTTAAGCAACTCACGACTGAAATGCAAACCTGCCGTAGGGGCAGCAACTGCGCCTTCGTGCTTTGCAAAAATTGTCTGGTAGCGTTCAGCGTCTTCTGGCTCGACTGGCCTCTTTATAGAGCGAGGAAGCGGTGTTTCGCCAAGCGAATACAATGTCTTCTTGAACTCGTCATATGGTCCGTCGAACAAGAAACGAAGCGTACGGCCACGCGAGGTTGTATTGTCAATTACTTCTGCAACCAATGAATCGTCCTCGCCAAAATACAGTTTATTGCCGATACGGATTTTACGGGCAGGGTCAACCAAAACGTCCCAAAGACGTTGGTCGTGGTTCAATTCACGAAGAAGGAAAACTTCAATTTGTGCACCAGTCTTTTCCTTGTTGCCGTAAAGTCGGGCAGGGAACACCTTTGTATTATTGAACACGAACACATCCTTGTCATCGAAATAATTGATTACCTCCTTGAAAATACGGTGTTCGAATTGGCCTGTCTTGCGGTTAACCACCAAAAGACGCGACTCGTCTCTGTTTTCTGTAGGATAAAGTGCAATGCGGTCTTCTGGCAAGTCGTAATTAAATTGCGATAGTTTCATCGAGAAAATATGTTATTTGTTTTGTTATCAAATATTTGCCAATAGCATAATAGAACAAGCAAATGAAGAATGCCTTTATACGTTCAATTTTGCCAAAGGTTTCAGATTTTTTATAATTTTTTCAAATTCCAAAATGTCAATTGCATCATTCAGGCTGAAATCGCCACTTGCGGTCCTGCGCAAATCGTGAAGATAGGCTCCCGAGCCAAGCCTTTCGCCAAAATCGCGGGCCAAGGCGCGAATGTAAGTGCCTTTGCTGCATTTAATCTTTACGGCCACCAACGGGAAACTGTAGTCAATCAGTTCAAGGCTCTCAATGTTGATGCGCGAAGGCTTGAGTTCCACATCGTGCCCCTTGCGAGCCGCCACATAGGCACGTTGACCACCTATCTGCTTTGCGGAAAAAATGGGCGGAATCTGGTCCTGCTCGCCGACAAACGTGCTCAAGACCGATTCAACTTTTTCCTTTGTGATGCCTGTGGTTTCAAACGTCTGGTCCACTTCCGTCTCACGGTCAAACGAAGGCGTTGTGGCACCAACCATAAACGTTCCGACATACTCCTTGTTGCTTGCCTGAAACGACTCAATCTGCTTTGTGAACTTGCCTGTACATATAATCAAAAGCCCTGTTGCCAAAGGATCGAGCGTGCCAGCGTGGCCTACCTTAATCTTTTTCAGCCCGAACTGGTTCTTAAGCAGATAGCGAACCTTGTTGACAACATCGAACGATGTCCATTTCAATGGCTTGTCAATCAATATGACTTGACCTTCCTCAAAGTCATATTGCTCTTTTCCTGGTACAAAAATCATTGACGGGGAAAACTTTTGAACGGTGAATTTATAGAACCCACCTTATGCTACTCTTTGTTTTTTGGCTTGCGCATAATGGCATAGATTTCGAAAAGGAAGCCTGCCATAACCACAATAGGTGCGATGAAAATGCGACGTGCATTGAACATTGATTCGTTGAAAACCTGTGGGTCGTCAGAACGTCCACCAGCCATAAGAATGAATCCAAATACTATTATGGCGATGCCTATCCATACAAACTTGTAGTTTTCCTTATCAATGGCAAAACCTGGTTTTTGTGTCTCGTTTTCCATATATAATTAATATTTATGCATATAAATCATTGCCTTTCATCCGCAAATAGCGGTTAACGGCAAACAGGTTCGAAATCCATACAATCAAAAAGCCAATTATCATTATGCTGGCATAAAGTATTGCAATGGTATCCAATTCGTACATTATCGACAATTCTGGAATGTGCTTGTCAATTAGATAGATTACGCCACCCAACAATATAAACGCAATTACAATGCTGATTAGTGCGTGTCCCAAACTTTTTGTGATAAACGGCGCTCTGACAAACGAGCGGGTTGCACCAACAAGTTCCATTGTCTTTATCAAGAAGCGCCGTGCATATACCGACAAACGTATTGTGTTGTTTATCAACGACAGAGAGATGAGGAACAACATTCCGCAAAATACCAGCAATACAATGCTTATTTTCTTAATGTTTTGATTTACAGTTTCAATAAGCGATTTTTGGTAAGATACCTCCTTCACCTGCGAATATTTCACCAAGCGTTTTTCAATCTTTGCAATGCTGTCGGCATTGGCGTATTCGGCACACAGTTTGACCTCGATTGAAGGAAGCAACGGATTGTATCCCAAAAAGTTGACAAAGTCTTCGCCAAGTTCTTCCTTCAGTTCCTGTGCGGCCTGGCTTTTTGAAATGAATTCAGTCGAACGTACAAACGAAGACGCATCAAGGCTCTTCTGCAACTTTATCATATCCACTTCCTTGACATCGTCATTGAGGAAAACGGTGAATCCTATGTTCTCCTTGACGTGCCTTGATATTTTATGGGCATTCAGAATCAATAGTCCAACCAATCCTATGACAAACAGCACAAGCGATATGCTGATGATTGTTGTCAAATACGAACTCCTCAATTGACGAGAGGTGATGCGTGTTTCTTTTTTGCTCATTTTCAGTTATTGTAGAGTGGCAAAGATAGAAAAAACAACTATTGCTGCGCTTTTTTTCTTTGTGCGCGACGGTAAAGGAAAAAGAATAGTGCCGCCAACGACAATGCAGCAAACAGCAGACCTTGCGAAAAGTTGTGGCCTATCATCTCTTTGGCGGCAATGAATATGCAGCATACAGACATTGCAAACCAAATGCATTCAACAACAATCTTAAAAACAAGAACTGTCTTATTCATCTTCCAGATTAAAAACTCCTCTTCCGTTTTTCACTTCCCAATTGGTGAAATTCTGGTCAGACACCATTCCGTCACCATATATGACACCGTCAGCAGTGGATATCTTGACAAATTGGTCAGTCTCAAAGGTGGCCTTGTCCCGACTCCATACAAGATATTCAGTATTGAGCCTGTCACCCTTTTCGTTGCTGACATCGACATTGCTTTTGGCTTCCCAAATGCCTTTTTTGTCGTAATAGATTGAATAATCGGCCGACATATGTGAAGTTACGTTGCCCAAGGTGTCGTACATAAACAACTCTATGCCTTGAGGAAACTCAAATGTGTTGTCGGCCATACTCAACTGGCGAACCTCCTTGCCTCGCATCCTCACTGCTATATGGCCATTCAACGAACGTGTAAGTTCAACATCCTTGCCACTCAACTGCGCCGTATCGGAAACAGTTGTAAGAGCATTGACCTGATTCAGGTCGTTCTTGCACGATGACACAATAAAAACTAAGGCTCCTATAAAAAGAGCCTTAGCCAATGTCGTATATATACATTGCGTCATCTGACAAGGACGATTAGTAACGTGCAGTTGTCTTTTCGTTAATCCAGCCACCTACAGTATATGGTTCACCTTCCTTGATACCGAACATAAATGCCTCTTCCTTGTTAGGGAAGTATTTCTTGTAAGTGTTGATTTTCTCGTTTGCCTCTGCTTCGCAAGAAGGGTCGACTTGTTTTGCCTTTGTGAACTTGTCAACAGCGGCCCAATATACAGCGCTGTGTTCAACTTGCTCTTGGCCAATGTTTTTAGCGTCAGCTGCATAAGCGTTGCCTATTGCTATGTATGCCTTTCCATTGTTAGGATTGCTCTTAATTGCAAGATTTGCCAACTCACGCACTTTTTGGAAATTCTTTTGTGCGAAAGCAACCAAACTCCATTCATAGTAATATTGTGACTTTGCATCAGCATCTTCCTGCAAATCGCAAGCATTGCTATAGTAACTTGCAGCCTTTGCCAAATCTTGTTTTGCAAGGAACAAACGTGCCAAGTTGCGTGCAGCAGAAGCCGAAGGCTCAAGTGCGTACAATGCCTCTGAAGCCTTTGCAAACAATGGGCTTGAGTTGCATTCAGCCTTGTCAAGCAATTTGGTTACCTTCTTTAGCCATTCAACATCGTCTTTGTTTGCATCATATTTTGCTCCAAAAATAGCAATCAACGCATCGCAGGTAGCGGCACCACTTTCAGAGAACAATGCCTCGACATTCTGTATGTCGACATTAAGGTTCTCAAGTTCCTTCTGTGCTGTTGGCGCCTTTTTTGCATCGCCACTTTCAACAATCGACTTGTTGTTGGCGATTGCCAATTCCACGGTATTCATTGCCAATTCATAAGCGTTAATCACTTCGGCGCCGTCAATGGCTTCGTCCTTGTACAAGTCAACTGCAGCCTGCAACATAACTGTTGCCACACCTGCACCTTGCTCGCCCTTCTCCATCTCACAAGACTTCTTCAACATATCGTAAACATCTTGTGCAGCCTTTGCGCCACGGAATGAATACAAGTCAACACCTTTGTTTGCCAATACGGCACCTTCTTGCTTAAAGTAAACAATGCGTTGGTCGTAAATAAGCATCAAGGTATCTATAAGAGACTCTTTTCTTGCAGCATCCTTCTCTGACTTAATAAGATACTTGTAAATGGTTGCGCCACGGATAAATGTGTTCTTGCTGGCAGCAGGACAATCTTGGAACACCTTGCGCCAATCGTTGACCGCATCTTTGTAATTCTTTTGTTTGTAGAATTCACCGTATAGAGAAATATGCATTGCACAATTCTCGCGGGCAACGCTGTCTGGACCATATTTAGGGTCTGATAAATACTTTTTTTGTTGAGCATTTGAGGCGCCAGCTATCATGAGAAAAGACATAGCCAAAACGCCAAATTTGCAAGCAAACGTTTTCATTTTTTAATTTTTAAAGATTAGCGCCCAAAAGTAATAAATCTTTTATAGGAACATCGTTTTTATCAATGTTTATATTCCTTTTAAGGTTGATTTATGCTTGCAGATTGATGTCAAACAGAAATCAACCAAATGAGATTCAGTATTTTAAGTACAATTAAATTTTTATTGATTCAAGGATTGCATTCAACCCTATTGTCACCAAATTGGGTTTCCTTGTAACCTCGTTGTTAATGAAAATGTCAGAACAACCGCCTGTAACAACCACCTTTACATTGCCATATCTTTCTTTATATGAGCGGATATAGCCGTCTATTTCAAGGTTGATGCCTTGTAGTATTCCAAATTGAATGGCTTCGTGGGTTGTCTTGCCTTGTAATTGAGCTTTCTCTGGCAAGTCCACCAAAGGCAGTTTCCCTGTAAATTGATGCAAGGCCTTTGCCCTCATTTCTGGACCAAGTGATATTGTGCCACCCTGAAAAACTCCATTTTCATCCAAAAAGTCAATGGTTATGGCCGTGCCAATGTCGATAACCAACACATTGGAAGACGGATATACAATGCTGGCCCCAACTGCCCCCGCTATCCTATCACGGCCAAGCGTTTGCGGTGTGCCATAATTAATATGTATAGGCAACGGCGTGTTGGAATCCAACTTAATGTGAGGAATGCCTTCAAGGCAAGAGGGCAATTTTACTTCATCGGACCGCGTGCTTGAACTTATTATTCTGTCAATATGGCGATTGGCAATGAATCCCGACACTGACTCCGACGTCAAATCCTTGATTGACATTTGCGCCACAATGGCGTCTTTGTCAATCAACGCCAATTTGCACAATGAGTTACCTTCATCAACGATAAGATTACACATTGCCTTTGATGCTTTCCATCAATCTGTTAAAGAAGAAAATCTTCAGGTATAGACCGTGTTTTTCGGTGTAAGAGAGTTTTATGGCATAGACACGTTTGTCGTTGCTAATTGTCCATTGTCGGTCGAAGTCCTTGTCAGCAAACGATTTTGCATCCGCATCGGTCCATTCACCTTTGCGGTCGTCGTCGTAGCCATATATTTCAAACAATGCGTTGACAAGGCTCATAGTGTACTCTTTTGTGGCATACCGCGGACTTGCAGGGAACGTCACATTGATGTGGTTGCTGGCTACAATGTTGTCTTTTTCGTTGAACAGGCGGAAACAAACCTTGTCAAACATTCCCAATTCAGTCAAGGGAAATTCCTTTTCAAATTCAACCATAATGACACCCTCTTCGTCCGTGCTTTCAATTTCGCTGTAATCGCTGTCGGCAAAGAATCTTGTCAAGTCGAACGAGAAAAGTCCCAAAATGTTCCTCGGTTTATCCGTTGTCCCTGATATTGACATTTTATTCTGTTTTTTGTTTAGTCAGTTCCTGGAATGCCTCCTCAATGGTTTTCTGGCGTGCCTGCATTGCCAAAACAGCCACATTGTGCTGAACGGCAAAGTTGAACACATCCTGCCTGATATCGGCATCGGTGCCTGCCACCAACTGGTACTTATGCGCATCAACCTTTTCTACCGATACAATATTGGCAATTTGTAGCATAAGTTTTTCATCAATGTCGGCATTAAATTCAACATACACCTGTTGATGAGTGTCGTGAACCGACTGCTGAATCTGTTGCGGATTTCCGTTTGCCACAAGATGACCGCGGTTGAGTATGGCTATTTGATGACAGATAGCCTGTACTTCCTGCATAATGTGGGTGGAAAGCATTATTGTCTTCTCGCGTCCCAACTCAAGAATGAGGTTTCTGATTTCCACAATCTGGTTTGGGTCAAGACCAGTGGTAGGCTCGTCAAGAATAAGCACTTTCGGGTTGTGGATTATGGCCTGGGCCAAACCTACACGCTGTTTGTAGCCTTTCGAGAGTTCACCAATTCTTTTCTTGCATTCAAGCGTCAATCCAGTACGCTCCACAACCTCGTCAACCACATTGCGGACATTTCCCAACTTGTACATTCTGGCAGTGCACTGAAGATACTCCTTGACATACATATCAAGATAAAGAGGGTTGTTTTCAGGCAGGTAGCCGATTATACGGCGAACTTCGTCAGGATTTTCGGCAACATCAATGCCTTCAACAAGGACTTGCCCGCTTGTAGGCGATAGCAAGCCAGTGATAATCTTCATCAATGTCGATTTGCCCGCTCCGTTGGGGCCCAAAAATCCCACAATGGTCCCTGTGTCAACAGAAAACGACACGTTGTCGAGCGCTTTCTGCTCACCAAAGACCTTTGTGACGGACTTAATGTTTATCGACATCTCAATAAAATTGATGCGTTACAAAATGTTATTTGCAAGGTATCTTGTCGATGCGACGCTGATGACGGCCACCTTCGAAACCTGTTGTAAGGAATGTGTCAACCACCTGTTTTGCCAAATCAACCGAGATGAAACGGGCAGGAATGGCGCAAATGTTGGCATTGTTGTGTTGGCGCGCAAGAGCGGCAATCTCGGTGTTCCAGCAAAGAGCCGAACGAATGCCTTGATGCTTGTTGGCAGTAATGTTGATGCCGTTGCCACTTCCGCAAAGAGTGATACCCAAATCAAACTTGCCCTGTTCAACAGCCTCGGCCAAAGGGTGTGCAACATCAGGATAATCCATGCTTTCAGGCGAATTAGTGCCGAAATCGGTGACAGTGTGGCCTTGGGCCTTTAAGTACTCAACCAATATTTGTTTGGTTTCAAAACCAGCGTGATCGCTTCCTATTGCTAAATTCATAATCTTATGATTTAAAATTTTCGCCAAAAATACCAAACAGGGGCAACTTGACAAACAAAAAAAACAATACATATAATAAAATATAAAAACAGGGTTTATTATGGAAAAATAGCATAGGCATAGTCCATAAAAAGATAAAAAATAGACAAACTCACATTTCCGTTTGATTTTTTTTGTATTTTGCCGACCGTTTTGCATGGACTCTGTATAAGGGTTCGGAGAAATGGCCGAGTGGTCTAAGGCGCACGCCTGGAAAGTGTGTATACCGCGTGAAACGGTATCGTGGGTTCGAATCCCCCTTTCTCCGCAAAGAGATTGATTTTAAATAACATAACTAGTAAATTAAACCGTAATAACAAAAAAAAGACTATGAAAAAGTTATTCACATTGGTTGTGACTATGATGCTGGGAGTAGCATCAATTAACTGCGCAAACGCGCAAGATTCAATTGCAGCACCAGACACTGCAGCAGTTGTTGAACAAGCAGAAGCCGCTGCACCAGCAGCTGAAGCAACAGAAGTCGCTGAAGACGCTATTGAAGGTCAAAGCGCTCACCAGGCAATCAAACAAAAATTCATCGAAGGTGGTGTTGGTTTTATGGCATCAGTTATCCTTTGCTTGATTTTGGGTTTGGCTATCTGCGTTGAACGTATTTTGTTCTTGAACTTGTCTTCTACCAACACAAAGAAATTGTTGGCAAAGATTGAAGCTGCCCTTAACGAGCAAGGTGTTGAAGCTGCAAAGGAAGTTTGCCGCAACACACGTGGCCCAGTAGCAAGCATCTTCTATCAAGGTTTGGACCGCTACGATGCAGGTTTGGACATGGTAGAAAAAGCCGTTATCTCTTACGGTGGTGTTCAAACAGGCTTGCTTGAAAAGAACCTTTCTTGGATTGCATTGTTCATTGCATTGGCTCCTATGTTGGGATTCTTGGGAACAGTTATTGGTATGGTTCAAGCATTCGACTCTATCAAGATTGCAGGTGATATCAGCCCGGCATTGGTTGCAGGTGGTATTTCAGTTGCCCTTATCACAACAATGGCTGGTCTTATCGTAGCCATGATTCTTCAAGTATTCTATAACTATTTCGTGTCAAAGATCGACAGCATCGTAAACGATATGGAAGATGCTTCTATCTCATTGACTGATATGCTTTATAAATACAACTTGAAAAACAAATAATAATGAACTCGAAAACATCTA
>CALABN010000027.1 GCA_937885735.1 uncultured Bacteroidota bacterium
AAGTGCTGAAACAAGTGAAGAAATACAAGGAATAAAACCTCTGCACATAAGCCAAAAAGCCTCGCTGCCACTGCGGTGGGGCTTTTTTATGCTTATTATAATGTTTTTACAAAAGCACCTCGCCTATTCCTGTGTTTCGGCAGGAGTCTTTTCCTTTCGGCGGAACCAACGCTTGCGCAAGTCGCTGAACTCGTTGAAATCTTCGGTAAAGAACAGGCCTAGTCCGCGAGTATAAGGCGCATCGTCATAAATAAGGTCCTCGTTCACCTTTTGGAACGCCTTGAGTCGCACATTGCCCTTCTTGTTGAGTTTCAGTTCTACAGAGAAGTCGGTGGTGTATTGGTTTGTACCGTTTTCGGAGCCTTTTTCCTGGCTGTTGACGTCAAAGTTGCTGTTTACCACAATGCGGTCGTCCCACAGGCTGGTTGAAAGCGTCAGCTCGTACTCTTCGGAACTGATTTCAGTTTCAGGCCTGTATGCAACGCCAAGGTCGAAGTTGGTGCTTATCTGGCTAATCCATTTCGACAGCTGGTTTGAAAGCAACTCGCTGGCAGTGCTTGCGCTCACCGACGCCGCCGACGACGATGCATCGTTGCTGGCCACCGTGGTAAGCGGATAGAACTTGTTAAGCAGAAGCAGATACACCACCTGCTGGTTCAGGTCGTCGGTAGGCAGGCTGTTCAACTGCTCAATCTCTTCCACGTTGCTTGTGGTTGAAGGCACGTCTATTGAGAAACTGATGTTAGGCGACACCAGTTTGTTGCTCATTAACAGGTGGCAGTTTACAGGCACCTTTTTCTCGCGGTCTTCCTCGTTTAGAGTGAGCGAATACACAGGCACCTTGCGCAACTTGTACGCCGCGTCGATGTTGACAGTGGCGCCAAGAGGCTCGCCAGTCCAGGTCACGTAACTGCCACTTTGCAGGTCGAGTTTCTTGCTTATGATGTTCTGCAACGTGAAAGTGAAATCACCCCTGTTGATGAGGTAAGTGCCGTAAATTGAGAAATTGTTGTCGACAAGGCGAATGTTCAGGTCGGCATTTCCGCTTGAACGCAAGGCGTCGCCAATGGTAGGGTCGAACACAATCTGCACTTCGGCGTCAGGCGTCACCTTGAGGTCGAGGTTAAGGCTCAAGGTTGAGCGCGGTGCTTCCACCACCTGCTCTGTCCGCTTGCGCTTTGCATCGTTGATGTTGGCAATGTTGGCTGGTTGCACAAACGTTATGAACTCATTTTCAGTCAAGTCGTTGCGACCTTCCATAGTAATGTAGAACATTGATTTGGGCATAGTGGTTGCGCTGATATCCACATTGATGGCCTTGCGGGTGGAGCCTGTCACATCCACAATGCCACTGGCGTAAGTCTTGCCGTACCACAAAGGCGAATCGGTGTTGCGAATGTTGAGAGCCACAATGTTGTTGCAGTCAAACTTAAGGTCGATGTTAAACTCCTTCATGTCGCGGTGCCAGATTGAGCCGTCGATGGTGAAATTACCAGCTTCAGTATCGGTAAGTCTGACTTTGTTAAGCCGAATTTTGTTTTCCACGAACTCTAGTGTGTCATTTGTGTAATATACGGCCTTTGTAGGCTTTAGAGTCAGGTATGTGTCCTCCAGCCCCATTTTTCCGTACCAGTTGGGCGACGTCAGGCGTCCGTCGAGGTGCATCTTTCCGCTGAAGGTGCCCACCATCTCGCTGAACACGTTTGAAAGGAAAAGTTTCAGGAACTGCACGTCCTGATGCGTGGCTTCGGCATCAAGATTCATATACGAATTGGCAGGGTCTATAAAGCCCGCGAAAGTGGTCCGCGAACTGCCACCGTTGTCAGACAGCGCACCACCCACAAGCAGTTGACGCTGTTCCATATCCCACGACGCGTTGGCATCGACATTGCCGAACCGTTGGCCGTTTATTGAAAAATCGGCTATGCCTAGCCCGCCCTCTATGCGCTTCTCGCCCTTCAGGTCCTTTAGGTTGACATTGCCCGACAGCGAGCCTGTAAGACTCGTCTTGAGGGCGAATATTTCCGAAAGGAAATCGAGCCTCAACTTGCCAATTCCTATGACAAGGCTGTCGTCAGGGTAATCGGATATCATACCGTTAACAAAGATGCGCGACATTCCGTTGTCAATGTCCACATTGCTGAACACCGTGGCCGTATCGCGCAGAATCACCGTCGATGGCCTTATGGTTGCCGTGGTGTCGAATATGGTTATCGACGACTCTTTTATGGATATTTCCTTCTGGTTCGGGTTTGACAGACTGATATCGGCGTTGACACAGCCACTGTTGCGACCTTTGGCAAGATGATTGTCCCAGTTGACCAAAAGGCTTGCAAATCCGTCGGCCAGCGTTGAAGACACCTGTAGGCTGTCCATCAACTGGAAATCGACAAAATAGATGCAGTCCGAAGTCAAGGTAGTCCTTACACTGTCGCCCGAGCCCTTCATTCCTATTGAAAGATTGTCAATCTCAAAATCCTGCGCCAGCACATTGTCCGACTTGAGATTCAGGTCCAGAAAGTTGATGCTGTCGATGAAAAAGGCACCGCTGTTGTTGATTTGACTTTTGTAATTACAGAAGGATATCAGTATTCTTATGGTGGTGTTCAGTTTGAAGGAAAC
>CALABN010000028.1 GCA_937885735.1 uncultured Bacteroidota bacterium
AATCATCAATCTGCCTGACAAAATCTTCAAAATCACCACAAAGCAATTTATAGAACCCACCTTAAGAGATTTTTGAATTTTTACAGAGTAGATTTATGGACGGAAACGGGCGCTGTTGACGGCTGACACCCATAAAGATACCGACAAAAAACAAAAAGCGCCGAAAAGTTCATATAGCGGATTTAACTTATATTTATACTTTAAACGGTGAATTTATAGAACTCACCACAACTATTTATATTACTTTCGCGACAAAATATAAAACAAGATATGGGACTTCAATGTGGCATAGTTGGGTTGCCAAATGTTGGCAAATCAACACTTTTCAACTGCCTGTCGAATGCAAAGGCACAGGCAGCCAATTTTCCGTTTTGCACAATCGAGCCAAATTTGGGTGTAATCACAGTGCCCGACGAGAGGCTTAACAAATTGGCGGCCATCGACAATCCGAAACGCATAATACCAACAACCATTGAAATTGTGGATATTGCAGGCCTTGTAAAAGGGGCAAGCAAGGGCGAAGGACTGGGCAACAAGTTCCTTGCAAACATTCGCGAGACTGATGCCATCATTCACGTGCTGCGCTGCTTCGACGACGGCAATGTGACTCACGTAAACGGCTCTGTCGACCCTATCCGCGACAAGGAAATAATCGACATTGAACTTCAGTTAAAGGACCTTGAGACGGTGGAAAGCCGTATCAGCAAGGTTGAAAAGATAGCCAAAGTGGGTAACGACAAGAAGGCCCAAAAGCAACTCGAACTTCTGCTTGAATACAAGAATGCGCTGGTGCAAGGCAAATCGGCACGCACCGTAGAGGTTGACCCTGCCGTGAAAAAGGAATTGCTGACCGACCTCAACCTGCTTACCGACAAGCCTGTAATGTACGTCTGCAATGTTGACGAGGCATCGGTTAAGACTGGCAACGCTTACTCGCAAAAGGTAATTGATGCCGTAAAGGACGAAAATGCCGAAGTGCTTGTAATAGGCGCCGCCATTGAGTCGGACATTGCCGAACTCGAGAGCTACGACGAGCGTAAAATGTTTCTTGAGGACCTTGGCCTTGAAGAGGCTGGTGTGTCAAAACTCATCAGGTCGGCATACAACCTGCTGAACCTAAAGACTTTCTTCACCACTGGCGCTGACGAAACCCGCGCCTGGACTTTCAAGGACGGAATGAAGGCTCCGCAATGCGCTGGCATTATCCACACCGACTTTGAAAAAGGCTTCATTCGCGCCGAAGTAATCAAGTACAACGACTATATCACACTTGGCTCTGAATCGGCTTGCCGTGACGCTGGCAAAATTGGCATCGAAGGCAAGGACTACCTGCCCGAAGACGGCGACATAATGCACTTCAGATTTAACGTTTAGCGTGATGCCTACCAAAGCGTTAGGTTCGGACTATTTTGACATTAACAGCTATCCAATCCACATTTGCAAGGTGGAAAGGATGCAGAATGTCACTCACCCTGCCGACCTGACGGAAATAGAGCATTACCACGACTTCATAGAGATAGCGCTAATACTGCGCGGGCAAGGCGTGCAGATTGTCGACAACAACGAGTATGCCGTGTCGGCTGGCGACGTGTTTGTCCTTCAGGGTATGCAACGCCACTACTTCAAGGATGCATCGGGCCTGGAAATTGTCAACATTATGTACGACGACAAGATAAGGGACCTTATTTCGCCATCGGTGAAGCAGATGGAAGGATACAAGGCGCTTTTCATTCTTGAGCCACAATACCGCGTACTGCATCATTTCAAGAACAAACTACACCTCGACCGTTCCGATATGGCCAAACTTGAGTACGTAATCAATACTATGATTATGGAACAGGACAGCAAGCAGGAAGGATACAAGATAATTATTGAAAACAGGCTCGAAGAACTCATTGTACTGCTGTCGCGATACTATTCACGGCTCGAAGCCACTGAAGCACAGGCTCTTGTGCGCATTGGAAAGGTGATTGACTATATGGAAAGCAACTACAACGCCAACATTTACCTTGACCAGCTGGCTGAAATGTCGAATATGTCAACCCGAAATTTCCAGCGTATTTTCAAGAAGGCTGTCGGGTCGTCACCCACAACGTATCTTACACAAATAAGATTGCAGAAGGCCCGCAAGTTGTTGCGTGAGAGCGACTTGTCCATTGCCGACATTGCCACTGAAATAGGCTTTGCCGATGCCAATTACTTCATAAAGTCGTTCAAGAAGGAAACAGGGACAACTCCAGTGAAATTCAGGATGCGGTACATTGTCCCTGCCAACCACGTAGGGTAAGGACGGGGGCACGGGGAACGTTTTAGGTTTTACGTTTTAGGTTTTACGTTTTACGTTGGCAATTGATTCATAATTGACTTTTATGCCTTTTGTCTTATGCCTTTTACCCTTCTAAACTTCTAAAATTCAATGCTTTCATAGTCTAGTCATTGATTTTTACATAACGGAACGATGCCTTACCTCCATAAAGAAGAGCCACGCCTTTGTAATGATTTGAAATAAGTACTCTTACGTTGTTGTTGTTGCCATAGGCAAATGTTGCAAATTCGTATTCACCACTTGAAGACATATTGTCTTCAAGTACTATTCCAGTAGGCAAAGCATTAAAAACGCCTGATTCTATACGCAAATCATTCCCATCATCGTCTTTCCATCCGAACTCTGACAACAAATAGTCCCAATTTCCTTCTGTTGTAAAATACTTTTGCATACTTGTGTCCTTTGCCAGCAACTTATCTATTTCTCTTCCTATTATTTCTTGTGGCATCTTTATACCATAATAAGCCAATAATTCATCCCAATCTTGTTTCTTAGCCATCCTATAGCCTGGAATAAGAACTGACAGCATATTATGAGTAGAATAA
>CALABN010000029.1 GCA_937885735.1 uncultured Bacteroidota bacterium
AAAAGTAGGTATTTGATATAAAATGACTACTTTTTCCCTATCTTTTTCCTATAATGCGCGTAACTAGAGAAAGTTTACCCGAAAAGTAGTTATTTTTCTAAAATGCCTACTTTTTCAAAATCCAGGTTTCAGAGAAAGGAATGATTTTATGGAATTTTTAATTAATCTTATGCCTTTGGCAACATCAAATTCAGCAAGCCAGCAGATGATTGGACAGCTAGTAGGTTTGCTTGGTTATTTACTTACATTTGCAGTTATGGGTGCAATGGTACTTGTATATTTGGCAATTGTAGGTTCTATCGCACTCGTCGCATATATTATAGTTCAGATACCTATTTACAAAATGGCAAGGAATGCAGGATTACCTAAAGCATGGCTTGCATTTGTTCCATTGTGTTGAAGTTGAAGGCTGGAATAGCGTATCCGCCCTTAACTGCTTTAGCAAACATATCACGTGTGTTTACCAAGCCCAAATCTTTATAGTTTACCATATTTAATAATATTAGAAATAACTTTTTTATCGGTCGCAAATATATCATTCTTTGTCAAATTTCTAGACTTAATTTTAATAATACTCATAAATCCTCAAAAGAAATCATATGATTGTGATTATTTCATTGACTAAAATGTATTTGGCTCGTAGGTGCTTTTGTGTGCAAAGAAATGGATTGCTTTGGAAAATATTTTGTGTTGTCGTGTTACGATTGGTTTTGTAGTGTGTGTGGATATAATGTAATTTGTTGGCAATATTTTTATTGTCTTGTCAGATATAAAAAAATTTTTCTATCTAAAAAGAAAGCGTCTCGAAATATATTCGAAACGCTTCCGTATCTATTGAATATTTAATCGATTGACTTAATATGCCACTGCAAACAGGACACGTTGTTTTGAAGGTTTGCCAGTCAGGATGCACTTGCCGTCTTCTTGTGGATTGCCCAATGGAATGCAACGGATAGTCGCTTTTGTTTTTTCCTTGATTGCCACTTCGGTTTCAGTTGTGCCGTCCCAGTGTGCCGATACAAAACCGCCTTGTTCCAATGCTTTTTCGAACTCTTCCCAAGTGTCAACCCTGCGGATGCTTGCATTTCTGTAGTCAAGCGCTTTCTTGTATATATTGGCCTGAATGTCATCCATAAGCTTTGTACAGATGTCAACAGCCTGGTCGAGAGGGTATGTCTGCTTTTCAAGTGTGTCGCGACGGGCAATTTCAACGGTTCCGTTTTCAAGGTCACGGGCGCCGAATGCCACACGTACAGGAACGCCTTGAAGTTCGTATTGGGCGAATTTCCAGCCTGGTTTTTGAGTGTCGCGGTCGTCAAACTTGACTGATAGGCCTTTTGCTTCCAGTTCGGCCTTGAGTTTGTTGCCCAACTCACGCATTTTGGCAGATTCTTCCTCACCTTTGAAGATAGGAACTATAACAACTTGAATAGGTGCCAATTTTGGTGGCAGAACCAAACCATTGTCGTCGGAATGTGACATTATCAATGCACCCATTAAACGGGTTGAAACGCCCCAGCTTGTTGCCCAAACCAGTTCTTGCTTTCCTTCCTTGTTGAGGAACTTCACATCGAATGCCTTCGCAAAGTTTTGTCCCAGGAAGTGTGATGTGCCTGCCTGAAGTGCCTTGCCGTCTTGCATCAGGGCCTCGATGCAATAAGTGTCGAGCGCGCCAGCAAAACGTTCGTTGGCTGTTTTTACGCCTTTTATTACAGGTACTGCCATAAATTCTTCGGCAAATTTTGCATATACCTCAAGCATCTTTCTTGCTTCAGCTTCAGCCTCTTCTTTTGTGGCATGGGCGGTGTGGCCCTCTTGCCATAGGAATTCGGCAGTACGCAGGAACAGTCGTGTGCGCATTTCCCAACGTACTACATTTGCCCATTGATTGCAGAGAATAGGAAGGTCGCGGTACGATTGTATCCAGTTCTTGTATGTGCTCCAAATGATGGTTTCCGATGTTGGACGCACAATCAGTTCCTCCTCAAGTTTTGCTTCAGGGTCAACAATTACGCCAGAACCGTCGGGATTTGTCTTTAGACGGTAGTGTGTTACAACGGCGCATTCTTTGGCAAAGCCTTCTACGTGGTCGGCTTCACGACTTAAAAATGACTTTGGAATGAACAGCGGGAAGTATGCGTTTACGTGTCCTGTTTCCTTGAACATCTTGTCCAAAGCATCGTGCATCTTTTCCCAAATAGCATAGCCGTATGGCTTTATAACCATGCAGCCTCTCACTGCGGAACTTTCAGCCAAATCGGCTTTTACAACTAACTCGTTGTACCACTGCGAGTAATTCTCGCTTCTTGATGTCAAAAATTTACCCATTTCTGTTATTTTAATATTTATACTTTTTTATTTATTTTGTCGTTGTTAATTAGGCGCAAATTAAAAAAAAGAGTTAATAACTTAAAATAAAATAAACTATGAAAAATCTGACTTTAATCTTGGTTACGATGGCAGTGGTTGCCTTTGCTTCATCGTGTAGCATGATGACAGGAATGTCAGGTTACTATTATGATGACGCTTATTATAATCCCAAAACTGACGCTAAGCACGAGGTCGCACAACAGCAACCTGTTTCTGCACCTGCTCAGAATGATGCGATTCAGTATGCGTCGGCGGTTGACGATTCTGAATATTACGCTGAAGAATACGATGATACATTGGCCATGGAATATGACGATGATGTTGAAGTTGGCGAGTACGAACGCCGTTTGGCTCGTTTTAGCGACGACTATCAGGGCAATTATTTTGACGAGGGCGAGACTGAGGTTTATGCCACTCCAGTCAATGTAAATGTTTATGTCGACGATTGGGGCTGGGATTTCTACTGGCGTCACGGATATGGCTCATATTGGTACAATAGATACTGGTATGGCTACGATCCATGGTATTACGATTATTATTCGTTCTATTATGGCTATGGCCCGTATCGTCATTATTATTATTATGGTTATTGTGACCCATGGTATTACGACCCATGGTATTACAACCATTATGCCTATAATCACTATTATGACAGGCCTCATCATAGTCATCACCATGGCAATGTTTCCAATAAACGTCACTATGGACAACGCAGAAGTTCTGGTGGTGGCAGTGCAGTGACTGCAAATCGTGGAACTGCTGAAGGTGGAATGGGGTCGCATTCTGGCAGTTCGTCTGTAAAGTCGGCATCACCAACACGTTCTGCAACTTCAAGCGGGGTTGCTACTCGCGGTCGAGCATCGCAAACAAGCGGAACTGTAGGTCAGACAAATGGAACAACAGCCCGTACAACAGGCTCATCTACAAGTACACGTGTTACAACTGCGACGTCAAGTCAGAAAACAAGCTCGCAATCTGGTCAGAGTGTGTCTAGAGGTCGTTCTTCGCAAACTAACAGTAGTGCATGGCCAGTGAATAGCGGAACTTCGTCAAATTCAAGTACACGTGTGACAACATCTCAGCCACGTCAAAGTTCAGACAGTTCGTCAGGACAAAGCGTATCAAGAGGTCGCTCCACACAGAGCACAGCAATGCCACGTAGCAGTTCATCAACTTCAAGTAGCAGGCCGTCGTCGACACCTTCAAGGTCGTCGTCAAGCGCTCCGTC
>CALABN010000030.1 GCA_937885735.1 uncultured Bacteroidota bacterium
CAAGGCAGCATACCAATCGCATTAGAAATGTATTCAGGGATAATGTGATGAAAGTGTTGTGTGACAAAGATGGCCAAAAAGGAAAATATAAATTCTACGCTATGACGCCACATGAAGGTGTTAGCGCATCGTTATATTTCGAAGAACATTTCCACCAGATTTTAGGTAAAGTGTTTGCCCCATTCGCAGATCGTGAAGAACAGAAGTATTTTTCGTTTGCACTTGACAACGACGACAAATACAAAGAAGAAAATGCCACGCTACTATCTCAGTTGGAAATGGCATTTTATATTAAAGAATGCGCTTTAGGAACAGCACCATACGATATTCTTCCTAAAGTTGATACTGTATCAAAACCAGTATTGTCAACAAGACTTTTGCCAATACACTTCCTTGAAAATTATGCTGACAAGAACATTCTCATCGGTGGTTATCACGATAAGGCTCATCTTGATTGGATACAAGGAAAGAACGACAAAGGAACATTCATCTACAATATACGACTAAACAAGGCACGTGAAGGTCATCTTCCAAAGGCACAAATAGAACGCTACGCATCACCTATCGTGATACTTTATCACATAGCCCACCCCGAAGATGGCTACATAGTTTATCATGTTCACCACAATGCCACCATCAATCAAGAACGAATGGCAAAAACTCTCTATCCAAGAGAGCCAAAGGGCAATTACTATTGTTACGTCTTTGATGACGAGATATCAATCGGCAAGTTGAATATTGATGGGTTGTTGGAATATAGCAAACAGAAAATGGAGAATGAAGATTTGTATGTGGAAGGTATGCCGATATTCATGAGAGGAGATGAAATAATAGAATTTAGAATGGCAATATTATAGCGAATATCATGAGTCGAGTAGATACGATATTGAAATTTTGCAAAGATAATTACAAATGTAAAGAAGTATGTCGCGACACATGTAAGAATCATATTGAAAATGAATGTCTCGAAGAATTTAATTGTTTGGCTTGTCTTAATCGTAATTATAATTTCAATGTAAACCCTCCCATAAAACGCAAGTTTTGCAAAAATAGATGCTATAAGTATTTATTAAATAAATTATGCTTATATGCTTCTGAAATTGACAAAATAATGTCAATATTAAAAAAACAATGCAATAGGATTGAGATAGCATCTATAGGTTGTGGCCCATCAACAGAGTTGTATGCTATTGACAACTACGTTAACATGCATCAAGAAATGTTTCCTGAAGGATTGAAATATATAGGGTTTGATCTAGATGTCGATTGGAACGAAATAACAACCAAGAATCAAGAAATTTTTGAGCCGTCGATTATTGACGTTTCATACCAATTAGGTAAAGATGGTGATTTTTTTGGTTATTATTCTAATGGAAATTACCCTGATGTAATAATTCTAAATTTCATGCTTTCTGACATGGCATATTACGGCCATAACGCCATTAAAATATTTTTGGATAATTTGTGCATATTCTTCAATAACGCAAATAAGAATATACTATTGATTATGAATGATATAGCCCTCATTAATTATTCAAAAGATTATAATGAACTAAAAAAAGCGCATGATTGTTATTTAGGATATAGAAAACACTCTTAAAGAAACAGATTGTAAAATATATAAGCTTTTCTTTCGCTATCCCGATATTATTCACAATCCACCAAATGATTGGAAGGAATTAAGGGACAAAACAATAACAATCAATAGTGCGTATAATGAATATATTGGTTCATGTGATAGTATTGTTATGATTGTACATAAAAAACTATTATGATACTTAGTGTTAGTCGTAGAACGGACATTCCTGCCTTTTACTCGGAATGGTTCTTCAATAGGATAAATGAAGGTTTTGTTCTTGTTAGAAATCCGATGAATGTACATCAGGTTAGTAGGATAAAAATTACCCCTGAGTTGGTGGATTGTATCGTGTTTTGGACTAAGAATGCTATGCCTATGCTCGATCGCTTGGATGAACTGAAAGACTATATGTATTATTTTCAGTACACTATCAATCCTTACGACAAAACTATAGAACAACGTGTGTCTGAAAAAACTCCAATAATTAATTCATTCAAAAAAATCTCTGACAAAATTGGTAATGACAGAGTAATATGGAGATATGACCCAATACTGATAACAGATGTGTATGATGTCAACTATCATATTCGTTATTTTAAAGAGATAGCCCAAAGAATACAATCATATACAAATACTTGTGTTATAAGTTTTGTTGATTTGTATAAGAAGACTATCAGAAATCTAAAAGGGATAGAAGTCAGAGAACCCAATGTATCAGAAATGATTGAATTATCATCAAAGCTACTTCAAATTGCGCAATCATACGGAATGAAGATTCAAACATGTTCTGAAGCAATAGATTTAGATCGATTGGGAATACCTCATGGGAAATGTATAGATGAAAAACTAATAGAACATCTCATAGGTTGGCCACTTGATGTTTCAAAAGATAAAAATCAAAGAAAAGAATGTGGTTGTGTTCAAAGTATAGACATTGGAGAATATAATACTTGTGACCACAACTGCTTATATTGTTATGCAAATTTCAATAGAGAGAAAGTGGTTTTCAAACGAAAAAAACATGATCCACTATCTCCAATGATTATAGGTAATGTAGAATCAGATGACAAAATAACAGATAGAAAAGTGTATTCACTAAAAGGTGACAAAACACTATTTTAACAGCATCGTCCAATCACGCAATAGAGTGTCACACAATAATTCAGACATTTTGACAACTTGTGAGTATTATTGCATTTGAACGTATGAACCATTTTGTTATTAGTTTTCTAATCTTTGTCAATGAATCAGATGGTTTCTTCCATAATAACATCAAGCACGCTGGCTTCTACCAAATGAATTTGACAGCGTAAAATGGTTACCTGCTGACGAATTGGTTATTGATCAGTTAAAAATCAACACCAACAAATAGCATCATACATGCCTAACTCGTTTTAATCATTGTCGTTACAGAAAAAAAATTTCATTCACCACAAAAAAAAATTTTCGACTTCTCACCCCTTCAACCTTCAACTTTAAACCTTCAACCTTAACCATTAAACCTTCCACATCATTGCAACAATGACGTAAATAATCCTTATATTCGCGTCAAAATTTAAAGCGAATAGCCACAACAATCACGTCAAGGCAAAAGGAAGATGAGACAAAAATATATATGGCAACATAAGGAATGGCCGCAATTCAGATGGGACGAAGCCGGCATACAGGCACAGCTGTCATCAGTACGGCACAAGCAAGGACAACTTACCGGCATGATGAAAGTGTTGGGACTGGAAGTGCAAAACGCATCCACACTCGACATTATTACAATGGACATTGTGAAATCATGCGAGATAGAGGGCGTAATACTCAATTCAGAACGCGTGCGGTCGTCGGTGGCAAGGCACCTTGGCGTTGACACGGAAGGTTTGCCAGAGCCCGATCACTATACCGAAGGCATAGTGTCCGTAATGATAGATGCCGTGAGAAATGTCAACACGCCATTTACATCTGAACGCTTGTTTGGATGGCATGCAGCACTTTTCCCGACAGGAAGAAGCGGACCATACAAGATAACGGTAGCCGACTGGCGCAAAGGCGACGAGCCAATGCAGGTTGTTTCAGGAGCCATGGGTCATGAAGTAGTACACTACGAAGCTCCTCCATCATCATTAGTGACAGAAATGATGGAGCAGTTTCTGGTCTGGATGGAGAAAGACGACACCCGACTCGACCCAATAGTAAAAGCCGCCATTGCCCATTTGTGGTTTGTTGCAATCCACCCGTTCGACGATGGCAACGGCCGACTGACACGCACCATCACAGACATGCTAATGTGCCGTGCCGACGGGTTGCCTCACCGTTATTACAGCGTATCAAACACAATATGCAAATACAAAAAGGAGTATTATTCAGCATTGGAAGACACTACCGTTGGCGGCATCGACATCACAAAATGGATACAATGGTTTCTGAAAACTGTCGATTCCGCAATAAGCGAAGCCATTGCCACCACAGAGAACACAATCAAGAAGGCGCAGTTCTGGCAACGTCATAGATGCGTACCAATGAACGAGCGTCAGGTCAAAATCATCAATATGATGTGGAATGGGTTCGAAGGAAAACTAACCAACGCCAAATGGGCAAAGATAACAAAGACTTCAGCCTCCACAGCATTGCGCGACATACAGGAATTAGTGGCTCTTGGATTGCTGAAAACCGCAGGCGAAGGAGGCAGAAGCACCAACTACATACTTGTTGAAGACTGATTATGTGCGTCAAAAACCTTAAACTTTCAACAGCGAAGCTTCTAAACTTCTCAACGATTCAACTATTCAACGATTCAACAAATCAACGATTCAACAAATCAACGATTCAACACCTTATGGCTCATGCAAATTTGTAAGAGCATTTCAATTATCATTTTTTATTATTTTTATTTTTGAAAAAAAATGAAACAATC
>CALABN010000031.1 GCA_937885735.1 uncultured Bacteroidota bacterium
GTTTGCCGACTCATCGGCTATAGCCGTCAACATATTGAGCCAGCATACACGACAGCACGTCACTGTGGCTTTGTCGGGCGACGGTGCCGACGAGGTTTTTGGCGGTTACAACAAGCATCTTGCTCACCTGAAGGCCCTGCAAGGCGGAGTGTCCACAACGCTGGTTAAACTCGCCAGCCCGTTGTACGGACTGCTTCCGCAGTCGCGCAACACCGCATTCAGCAACAAGGTCCGTCAACTTGACAAGTTTGCCAAAGGCTTGAAACTCACCGAGCAGGAGCGTTATGTGGCGTGGGCTTCGCTTATGTCGGAGGATGACGCCTGCCTGATGCTCAACCGCAAGGTGCTAATGCAGGAGATTAACCGTCGTAAACTTAACATTGTCAATTGTATACGCGATGACAAGCAGATTGGCGACATACTCTATGCCGATATGCAGTTGGTGCTTGTCAGCGATATGCTTTTCAAGGTGGATATGATGAGTATGGCATCGAGCCTTGAGGTGCGCAGTCCGTTCCTCGACCACCGACTTGTCAACTTTGCATTCTCGTTGCCAAGCAGTTATATGGTCAAGGGCAAGATGCGCAAGATGATATTGCAAGATGCCTATCGTGAGCAACTTCCGTACGAATTGTACCGCAGGCCAAAGCACGGATTTGAGGTGCCTTTGCTCAACTGGTTCCGTGGCGAACTGAAATCCACAATAGAAAACGATTACCTGAACGACGATTTCATTCGCGAACAGAAACTCTTCAATCCTGAAATGGTCGGTCAAATGAAGCAGAAACTGATTTCAAAGAGCCCTGGCGACGTTCAGGCTCACATTTGGGCACTTATCGTATTTCAACATTGGTGGAAGAAATATATGGTTTAGTCCACTGCAATGTGCAAGCCGTAAAATAAACACGATATATCTGCATTAAACGGCGGTTTTTTATCAAATTGCAAGGCAATTTTGCGATTTGGAAAAAACGTTGCTTATGCCACGGGTATTAAGGATAATAAACAGGTTCAATTTAGGAGGGCCGACATATAATGCCGCATACTTGACACGTTATATGCCAAACGATTACGAGACTTTGCTCGTGGGAGGCGTCAAGGAAGATGATGAGGAGAGTTCAGAGTACATTGTCCGTAATTTGGGCATATCGCCGATAGTGATTCCTGAAATGCACCGCCAGTTGAATGCACAAAACGACCTTGCGGCATATCGTCGCATTTCAAGGATTATTCAAGATTTCAAGCCCGACATTGTTCACACTCACGCTTCAAAGGCAGGAACGGTGGGACGGTTGGCGGCAATTAGAAACAAGGTGCCTGTTATAGTCCATACTTTTCACGGACACGTCTTTCATTCGTATTTCAGCAGCAAGCAGACCAAGTTGTTCTTGAGCATTGAGCGTGGCTTGTCCGAGCGGACGTCTAAAATTGTCGCCATAAGCCATAAGCAGAAGGAAGAACTATGCGGCACGTTTAAAATAGCGCCAGAAGATAAATTTCGCATTGTGCCGTTAGGTTTTGACTTGCAACGTTTTACAGAAAGCAAGCCGGAGCGTCGCGTTGCTTTTCGTCAACGTTTCAATCTTGACGATGACGAGGTTGCAATTGGCATAGTAGGCCGTTTGGCGCCAATAAAAAACCATAAGTTGTTCATTGATGCAATTGCACAAGTCAAGAGCCAATCTCACAGTAAGATACGTGCTTTCATAATAGGTGACGGCGAAATAAGGCAGAATCTACAGGACCAATGCCGTGATTTGGGCTTGAGTTTTGCACAGGTTGAAGAAAATGTGCCTGTAGCCAAGGCTGACGTTACGTTCACATCGTGGATACGCAATGTTGAAACTGCCTATCCAGGACTCGACATTGTGGCTATGACATCGCTTAACGAGGGAACGCCAGTGAGCCTGATAGAGGCGCAAGCGGCAAATGTGCCAATCATCAGCACCAATGTTGGAGGTATTGAAAACATTGTGTTGGCAAACGATACGGCCATACTTGCCCAAAACAACAATGTGCAGGATTTTGTCGAAAAACTGTTGCCGTTGGTCAACAACGCCGATTTGCGCCAGCGTATGACAGCAAACGGTTGGACATATGTTCGCGACAAGTTCCATTATACTCGTTTGGTGTCCGATATGGACGCTCTTTATCGTGAACTTTTGTCAAATGCACCAAAGCGGTGTTAGAAAAAATCTTTTTTTTCTACATTTGCATCTTGTATGAAGAATTATGGTTCAATATTGATTTTGATTGTAGCATTCGCGACTGTTTGCCTTATGTCGGGTTGCAAGGTGCTTTATCCAAGCCAAATGTTAAAGACCGATTCAGACTATCAGTTTGACAATGTGGAGGATAATGAGGCTGAATACGTCATCAACCTTTATGATAAACTTGACGTACGTGTTTACACCAACAGTGGCTTGCAACTTATCAATACCGAGCAAGGTAATGTAATTCAGCAAAATACCAACACTGTGGGCTATCAGGTTGAGCGAGACAGTACGGTCAAGTTGCCAATCATTGGGCGCATTAAGGTTGCAGGAAACACCATAACCGCAACCGAATCAATGCTTGAGGAACTATACAAGCAGTATTACCAGCAACCGTTTGTCAAGGTGAATGTCACAAACCGCAGGGTGATTATTTTCAGTGCGGGAAGCAGCCACGGTTCAGTACTTTCCATCAACAACGAGAAATTTACGCTTTTGGAGGCTTTGGCACAGGCAGGCGGAATCGACGATTTGAGCAAGGCCTATAGAATAAAGGTGTTGCGTGGCGACTTGAAGGACCCAAAGGTGTTCCTATACAACATTTCAAGCATCGAAGACATTAAAAAATCGAATATGGTGTTGCAATCCAACGACATAATATATGTTGAACGTCGTCCGAAGTACATACAACGTACGCTTACCGAGGTGGCGCCATACGTGTCGCTTATTAACACCGTGATGCTTATCTATTTGATGACAAAGAATTTCTGATAAATGAAGCAGACTCATATACCATTGATTAACGACAAACTGGACTTGTCAATCTTTTCGCATATTGTACGTAAATGGTGGTGGGTGTGCCTTGTCTTGACAATCTTTTCGGCGGTGTCGGCATTTCTGTATATGCGTTATACACAGCCACTTTACCAATCGTCTTGCATCATTCAGATTAATGAGGAAGACCGCAGTGCCGATATGCTGAATTTCACAAATCAGTACAACAAGACCGATTTGTCGAAAATACTTGAGTTGATGCGTTCCAAGGAATTCCTGAAAAACGCTCTCAGTGAGTTGCCTCTTGACATTTCATATTTCAACGAAGGTACGTTCCTGTCCTTTGAAATGTATCCAGATGCACCGTTCAAGATAACTTTGGCTTCGCATAATGGCGATTTGTACAACCGTCCAATATATGTCGATTTTGTTGATAGTGTGTCTGTCAGACTGACTTTCAAAGATGATAAAAAATCGGAAGGCCAATTGATAACGGTTGGTGAGTGGGAACAGATTGGCAACACGATGCTCAAATGCACAATTCTCAACAAAAGGTCTTTGGAGGAACACGCAACACGCATCGGTGAACGCTATTACATTATTATCAACGACCCACGCACCATTATTGATGAGCACAGCAAGTGCCTTGACATTTCGTTGCTCAATTCTGCGGCGCAGACAATCCAGATAACCTATGTGGGCCACAATGCCAACAAAACCTGGCATATAGTAAACACAATAGCCGAAGAATATCTTAAATACGACGTTAAAAACAAGCGTGAGAGTTCTGCAAACATATTGTCGTTCATCGACGACCAGTTGAAATCCATTTACAACAGCCTTGACGAGACTGAAAAGCAGATACAGTCATTCAAGAAGGAAAACAAGATAAAGAGTCAAAACGAGCCTGCTGTGAGTGCAACCACAGTCAAGGTGGAGGCTCTTGAGGAAAGAGTCAGTGAACTTGATTATGAACTTCTTGTCATTGAACAGATTAAGTCGAAACTCAATAGCGGTGCTGAAATTAACACCTATGAGATTCAGGCGGCTTTGGCTGGTACCAAGGCTTCGCAGATTATGGGCAATATTCTTGCAAACCTTCAGCGCCTTATCGACGAACGTCAAATTCTGCTCAATAGCCTCACTATTGACAATATCAAGGTTAAACAAAACGAGAAACAACTCGACACTCAGATAGACCTTACTATCGACTTTGTCAACACCACAATCGAACGGTTGAAGGAGCAACGTGCCGAGTGTCAGTTGCAAATTTCAGAACTTGAAAAGTGGCTATTCAACGAGAAAAACTACGATGAACTCGAGTTTGCTCGCCTTCAACGTATGTACGATGTCAACGAGACATATTACAATCAGTTGATTGACAAAAAGGCCGAATACCTTATCTCGCAGGCAGGCTACATTTCGCGTAACACAATATTGGAAAGGGCATCGACACCAGTGTCGCCTATTTCACCAAATGCCCGCAATGTATATTTCGTGTTCATGGCGTTGGGCTTGATGCTGGGATGCTCTTATTTGTTTGTCAAATATTTGTTGTATAATGAGATAACTACAACAAAAAGCATTCAGAGTTACACAACTGCACCTATTTTGGGAGTTGTTCCGCAATATGACCATCCTGTCGAGGTGTCGCAGTTGCTTGTCCAAAAAGACCCACACTCACCATTTTCAGAGTCGTTCAGGTCTATCAGGTCCAATATGCAATTCATTTCGCACGGCGCAGAAACCAACATTATCACAGTCTCGTCAACCATATCGGGTGAGGGCAAGACGTTTGTCGCCATCAACCTTGCTGGTATCATTGCCACTTCTGGCAAAAAGGTGGTGCTTCTCGATTTGGACTTGCGCAAGCCTCGTATCCATTTAGGTTTCGATACTGACAACGACAAGGGTATGAGCACTTTGCTGATTGGCAAGAATACTATCGACGATTGTGTCAAACA
>CALABN010000032.1 GCA_937885735.1 uncultured Bacteroidota bacterium
CTTTGAGAACGTTCTCACGATTGTCATTGCAGGAACAAAGCAAAGTTGCGGCTAACGCCAGATAGAGAAATCTTTTCATTTCTTCAGTTCTGATTTTTGAACCAACCTATGTTGGCGCACATTGATAATAATTAATAGGATAAGTATTGTTAGGAAAATAATGGTCATCAAAGGCCTCAGTTCAGGGGTAAGACCGCCCTTGCGCGCATCGGTATAGATGTAGGTCGAAAGGGTGTCGAGCCCTATTGTACCGCGTGTGAAGAAGGTGACTGCAAAATCGTCTAGGCTCATGGTGAAGGCTAGAATGAATCCGCTGACCATTCCTGGCCTTATTTCGGGCATTATCACCTTGCGAAGGGCCTGCCCCGGCGTGGCGCCAAGGTCGAGCGCAGCCTCGTATATATTTGGATTCATTTTAGTTAGCCTCGGCATAACGCTCAGTACCACATAAGGTGTGCAGAACGCCACGTGCGCCGTAATAATCGTGAAATATCCGCGTGCTATTCCGAAGAATACGAACAGGAGAAATATGGAAATACCTGTTATTATGTCAGGGTTTATCATTGGAATGTTATTCACGAAGTTCACCCATTTGCGTTCGCGGCTGCGCATATTGAATATGCCGATTGCGGCAACTGAGCCCAATATTGTCGATATGACAGACGCAACAAATGCAATGAGCAGCGTGTTGTAGATTGCCTGATTGAGCGACGCCTTCGCCGCTCCTGTAAACAGCGAAACGTACAAGCGTGTCGAGAAACCTGTCCAGTTGCCCAGCACTTTGGCCTCGGTAAACGAAAACACGCCTATTATGAAGATTGGCGCATAAAGAATTACCAGCAATAGCCACAAGTACGATTGCGAACTGATATGCAGCCAGTTGAATTTATGTTTCATATCAAGCCTCCTCTCTCATCTTCATTGCCATTGTCGCCTATGAAACTTGTCAAGCCAATAATCACAAGCATTATCAACGACAGTGCGGCGCCATAGTTAAGCATTATGCCTGAATTGATATTTTCCTGAATGACAGTACCGAACAATTTTATATTGTTCATTGTCAGCAGTTCCGATATTGCAAAAGTTGATATTGTCGGCATAAAGACCATTGTGATGCCGCTTATGATGCCTGGCTTTGACAGCGGGAAAATCACTTTCAGGAACACTTTTGTCTTGTTTGCTCCCAAATCGTGGGCTGCTTCAATCAGATTGTTGTCCATCTTCTGCAATGTGTTGTAGATTGGATAAATCATAAACGGCAGGAAGTTGTAAACCATGCCGAAAATAAGCGCGCCCTCGCCCAAAGGCAAGTGGATAAAATCGAAAAGAGCCACTGTGGCCAATGTTCGGAGCAGCATATTTATCCACATAGGGAGAATAAACAGCAAAGCCATTACTTTTGGCGTGCCGAACTCGGTACGAGCCATAAAATAGGCGGCTGGATAGCCAAACAGCAGGCACAGCACAGTTGTTACGAACGCTATGCCTATTGAGTAGATAAACGTGTTCAGTGTTTCGGTCTGCTGCACAAACTTTTCAAAGTTATAGAATGAGAAGTTTCCAGCAGTGTCCTGAAATGCGAAGTAAACAACCATTACCAATGGCATAACGACGAATATCGCCATAAAAATTATGTACGGTACCGCCCAATTGCTTCGCCGTCCGAAGATTTCAAATAGTTTGTTCATTTCAAGCAAAAAACTGAATTACAAATTTTTAGCCTTAATTCTGAAATCTTCTGGCTTGATATTTATGCCTACGTAATCGGCTTTTTCCCAGACATCGTTAGTATCGACAATGACAACTTGCCCGCACTCTGAAATAAGTGTCAGGTGGAAGTGATTGCCTTTGTAAAGTATGTGCTTTATGGTTCCTGCGGCCACACCATCACTCTCGTTGTCGGTCAAGTCTATCTTGTCAAAATCAACTTCAACTTTTATTTCTGTCCCCTTCTCCAATCCGTGCTCGAGCGTTTCAAACGTCTCGCCCAACACTTCAATGTGGGTTTCGTCAATAACAGTTCCTTCAAAGTCGTTGAACAAATAGTCGCGTTTCATAACCTGTATGTCGTCAGGATCGACAGACATTCCAACCTCACTGCCAACAGGGTATGCGTTATAGTCTTGAACCTGAATCTCGTAGCCGTCAGGTGTGTCAATAAACATTTCGTAATGTACTCCAAGAAAAGTGCACGAACGGACTTTGCCCCTGAACTGTCCTTTTTCGGGATCAGAATCCATAAGTATGTCTTCAGGGCGAAGCACCACATCGATTGGCTCGTTGGGCTCAAACCCCTTGTCGACGCAGGCAAAGCGCTTGTTCATAAACTCCACTTCGAAGTCTTTAATCATATTGCCGTTGAATATGTTGCTTTCGCCAATGAAGTCAGCAACAAATGGATTGACAGGCTCGTTGTAGATATCGGTTGGCGTGCCTATCTGCTGAATTACGCCATCGTTCATAACTACAATGGTATCGCTCAATGCGAGAGCCTCCTCCTGGTCGTGTGTGACGTAAATAAATGTGATGCCGAGATTCTTGTGCATCTCGCGCAATTCCATCTGCATATCCTTGCGCATCTTCAGGTCGAGGGCGGCAAGCGGCTCGTCGAGCAAAAGCACCTGAGGCTTGTTGACAATGGCGCGTGCCACTGCCACACGTTGCTGCTGGCCACCTGACAGCGAGTTGATGTCGCGGTTCTCGTAGTCGGTCATGCCAACCATCTTAAGCGCGTGCATCACTTCCTTGTCGATTTCGTCAGCCGACAAGTTGCGCCGCTTCAAG
>CALABN010000033.1 GCA_937885735.1 uncultured Bacteroidota bacterium
AGCGCCGAAACCACGTCCAGCCTTTGTGGCATCAGGGAAATAGAAGTAGTATTTGCCGTCCTTGCCCTGCACGCAGTCGGGAGCCCACATACTGTAGGCTGTCGGGTTGCCCCAGGGAACGTCCTTTTGGTCGATGATTTTACCGTGGTCAGTCCAGTCGGTCAGGTTTTCCGATGAGAAGACGTGATAGTCGTTCATACAGAACCAATCCTTGCGTGGATAATCTTCGGCGCTGATTGGAGAAATGTCGTGTGACGGAAAAAGATAAACCTTCCCGTTGAATACGCGGGCGGTTGGGTCGGCCGAGAATTGGTCGCGGATGATTGGGTTTTGAGCCGAAATGCCTTGTGCAAGTAGCACGGCAAGGCTTAGTGTCAGTACGTGTTTGGTTTCCATTTTTGTTATTAGTATAAATTGTTGTGCGAATAAATATTCGTGTCAAAATTGATGCAAGATACTAAAAATTCGTTGCCAAGTGACACATTGTCAACTATGCGCAATTTTCATAAAAAGCCACGTCTTTTCGCCAATAAAAACGATGAATTGGCAATTGTCATAGACGATTTTATTCGCTGATTCGGCTCGGCTGTGTGGTTGGCTCGCTGTTTTGGGCTACGTTTTCGCGTCCCGACGATTTCGGAATCTTCTCAAACGGGAATAATGGAGGCCACGGCAAACATATTTCAAGTGGTTTTTGCCTATCTTTGCATTTACCGCATCGTCGGCGTGGCAGTTTAACCTGACGTTTTTCAAATTATGGATTCTGAAGTTAAGGCAATAAATATTGACGATTGGGAAGTCTCGGGCGGAGGCGGAAACGGATTGTCGTACAATCACAGGCGGGACGATTCTGTTGTGCTGAAGATGAACAAGGCATCGTTGCCCAAGGAGCACACCGTGCGCGAGTTCCAGATGTCAAAATGGCTGTACGAGTTGGGTGTCAGTTGCCCTAAAGTGGTGGACATTGTCACCGACGGCGAAAGGTTCGGACTTGTTGTGGAGAAGGTGAAGGACAAGAAATCGTTCGCCCGAATCATTTCCGACGATCCTTGTCAATTGGCGACTCTCGCTCGAACATTGGCGCACGAGGCCAGGCTATTGCACCAAGTCAGGTGCGACAACGGAATAGCCCCAAGTTACCGCGAGGCCTATCTAAATGAATTGTCGCACGATAAGAATCTGTCCGACAACGAAAAGAATATCCTTAAAAAAGCGCTCTGTGCAATGGACGATGCCGTATTCTGCATTCACGGCGACCTTACGCCAGGCAATATCATACGTGCCAGCAATAAAGATTATTGGATTGATTTGGGCGATGTCACCTATGGCGACCCCGACATCGATTTCGGCAATATGCTGTTTGTCTCATATCATATCCCGCCAAGGCTGATCGGCTATCTCTATCATATCTCCCGAAAGCAGTTCCGTGAGTTTACCGAAATTTATGCGCAGGAGTATTTCGGCGAACGTTGGGGAACGCCCGAATTGGACGAGAAACTGCATAATGTCCTGCTTCTCAAGGTGGGGTTGTCGGTCTTGAAACACCCAGCATCAGGCTTTTTCTATCGGCCTTTCATCAAAGGGCAAATGTTCAGGTACAAAATCAGAAGAGCCATTATGAATGCCGTCGTCAAGAAAATATGACTCTAATTCAATGATATTGGTCCCGTGAACCCGCATTGACGATAGTTTGGACAACTTGGTTACATATAAATCCTACATCCTACATCCTAAATCCTAATTCCTAAATCCTAAATATTAAGGTTTGTAGTGCGATGCGTTCAGTATCAGTTGGTAGTCGTTATCACGCATCAGGTCCTGCAGAGTGACATTCGGGTTGTGCTTCAGGTACGATTTGACGATTTTGTAGCCAATCCATTGCCCCACACCACCAGGCGATTTCTGCGAGAACGATGCAGTAAACGGGCCAGGGTTCACCATACGGTTTATCTCCTTGACCGAAGTGCTGAAAAGTGCGTTTTTGTCAACCATTGAGGTCCACATCAGCCGTTCGTTCTTTTCGCACCAATCCATTTGGCTTTGAGAGTAGCCCCATTTCAGGGAGTCGGGCGAGTCGGGCAGAAGGTAGTCCAAAAAGACGTGAATCTTGCCGTAGTATAGCATTTGCGAGATTAGGTTGTCATCTTTCGGCGTGTATTCAAATTCGGTTAAGCCGAGAGCCGTGACCACGTCGGAGGCAATCTTCTGCGGATGCATATTATGTTGCAGATAGACAGGCGTGCGCAACATTTGGTAGTACTTGTTGTTA
>CALABN010000034.1 GCA_937885735.1 uncultured Bacteroidota bacterium
GAAAGATGTGGAGCGTCTGCTGAAACTCGACCCTTCCAACACCGATATCTACACAAGCCGTGGATACGCATATATTTTGATGAAGAACTATGAGTTGGCCATTGCCGATTTCAATGAGGCCTTGAAGGTCAGCAAGGAGTTGGCGTCGGCATATTTCTCGCGAGGCTATGCCAAAATGTGCATTGATGATATTCAGGGCGCCATTGACGATTTTACCCGAGGCATCAAGATAAATCCTTTTGGCCCGAATGGTTATTCACAACGTGCATTGGCATTCAGTGAGAAGGAGGATTACGAGCAGGCATTGACCGACATGGACCACGCCATTGAAATGGACCCCCATAACCCGGTATTCTATTTCAACAGGGCATTGATTCGCTACCGCTCGTCTGACTTGAAAGGCACTATGGACGACTACAACAAGGTGCTCGAGATGAACCCCGACAATGCCCTCACGTATTACAACCGCGCCATTCTCAATTCCGAGATTGGCAACAACGAGCAGGCCATTGCCGACTATACAAAGGTTATTGAACTGAATCCAAAGAATATACTGCCGTATTTCAACCGTGGAGCCATAAAGTTTGAGTCAAACGACTATTACGGAGCCATTGAGGATTGGAGCCAGGCAATCGAGATTTTCCCTGATTTCGCCAAGGCTTATCAGGCACGCAGTTCGGCGCGATACCAGATTGGCGACTATTTGGGTGCCAAAAAAGACGAGAAGACCGCCAAGGACAAGATTGACGAGTATATGCAACGTGCAGGAAACGACTCTCTGCTTGTCGATTTTGCCGACACATCGTACAATTTCAAGAAGGTCATTGAGTTTGATGACGATTTCTACCGTGCCAATATGGACGACGGCGAGGTGCAGAACAAGAAAGTGGTCATCGACCTGAAGCCATTGCTGTTGCTTACCGCCAAGATGCCCGACGATGAAAATGTCGTGTCAGTGTATCTGCCAAGCCTCGAGGCGCTCAACAAGCAAGGGCTGGCAGGATACGGCATCGCCTTTGCCGACCATCAGGCCAACCTGTCAGTCGACACCGTGCGTATATTGCTCAACCAGACCGAGCAGGCCAAACTGCAGTCCACATTCGACAGTTATCTGTACTTCTGTCAGGGAATTCTCAACAGTATGGTCAAGAACTACAACCAGTCAATCAAGGCCTATACGTCGGCAATCGGCATCGACCCAAAGTTTGAGTTGGCCTACCTGAACCGAGCATCGACACGCTACCTGATGATAGAATATATGAACTCGCTCGACGATTTCGCGCCAATTGTCAGCATTGGCGGTGACAAAAACGCCCAACGCACTGAAGTCAAGCACGAGGTGCAGACCAATTACGACGACGTGATTGCCGATTTGGACGTGGCCATAGAACTCAATCCGCAGTTGGGCATAGCATATTACAACCGTGGCAATGTCAAGTGTATGTCAAAGGATTTCACAGGCGCTATCGACGATTATTCAAAGTCGATAGAGGTGGGCCCTGAACTTCCACAGGCATACTACAACCGCGGGCTTACACTTATATATTTGAAAGATAAGGAAAAAGGGTGCTACGACATAAGCAAGGCGGGTGAGTTGGGAATAGACGACGCCTATGCGGTTTTAAAGAAATATTGCCATAAATAATTTGTATCTGTAAAATCTTGTGTCATCTGTGTTCAAAACCGTCGGTTGACACAAATAAGGTGGGTTCTATAAATTGATTTCGAGAGATTTTTGAATTTTTATCGAGTAGA
>CALABN010000035.1 GCA_937885735.1 uncultured Bacteroidota bacterium
ACATCTACATACGACGGAATAAGCATTGCGTGGGCTATTGTGGAATACATACACGAGCACCCGAAATACAAGGCAAAAACGCTGTTTGCAACACACTATCACGAACTGAACGAAATGGCAAAGACGTTTGAACGTGTCAAGAATTTCAACGTATCGGTGCGCGAAGTCGACAAGAAAGTGCTGTTCCTGCGCAAACTTGTCCCTGGCGGCAGCAACCACAGTTTCGGCATACATGTGGCACGGATGGCAGGAATGCCAAAGAGCGTTGTTGCAAGGGCAGAAAAGATTCTTGCCGACCTTGAGAAGTCTCGACGCAACTCCGAACCAGAGGTTGAAAAGATAAGCAGCAACGAAGGCCTGCAATTGAGTTTCTTCCAACTGGACGACCCTGTACTGAAGGAAATCCGCGACCAAATCCGCGACCTTGACATCGACAACCTCACTCCTATTGAAGCTCTCAACAAACTGAACGATATCAAGAGAATAACGGGGCTTTAAGGGTTAAAGTGTAAAGTTTAAGGTTAAAACGCTTCGCTGTTGAAAGTTTAAAGTTGAAGGTTGAGTGTCTGGTTTGGCAAGATTGAAAGTTATGCGTTGTAGGAACGTAAGACTGAAATATACAGATGAATTAAAAATCGAGGCATTTTTATATAAAACATAGACAACAAACGAGTTACAACCTACAATCTTGCATTGGGTTTGTAAAACAAAACTTAAAAAGTTTTTTATTAACTTTGCACTAATAATGGTATTCGACATAATGAGAGTCTTAAATGCAATAAAAAAGATAATGGCAAGTGCACTTTTCGTGTGCGTGGCTGTTTGTCTGTGTCCGAAAGAATCGGCAGCACAATGCGGACTTGCATTGAAAGACGAGGTTATGAAGGATATTATTGGCAAAGCTACATACCTAAAGGATTTCCGTACAAGGCTTGAACCTGTAGAAACATCAAAGAAAAAGAAAGAGGAATTCTCTATTCTTCTAAACAAAGGCACTCACTACCGTTTCTCGGTTAAAGCCGACTCTGCCTGCAACGACCAAATCGTGCTCAAATTATACGATTTCACAAAATTCTACGGCAGCAACTATGACGAATCCGACGGAATGTCATACGACAGTTTCGACTTCTTCTGTGGAAAAACTCAAGTATATTACCTGTCGCTTTCGTTTGCTGGCGGCAAGGAAGGGTGCGCAGCCGCTGTAGTATCATTCATACAGAATTACTAATCACCACAACAATTGCCTAAAGGCATAATCAAGCCAATGTCTGAACATAAAAAAGGCCTACCACCGAAGCGGTAAGCCTCCAAACCTATCTTTTGTGAGTTCTATAAACCCACTTTATGAAAAAAATCAGAAATATTTCACTTGCTGAACCTTGCCTGACTCAATGCTGACAATGTCGGTGACGATGTTGTTGGCCATACGGCTTGCGCCCAAACGGAACATCTTGTTGTTCATCCATTCCTGGCCTAAAATGTTCTCAACGGCTGCCATATAAAGCAAGGCGTCCTCTGAAACCGACATTCCGCCTGCAGGCTTTATGCCCACTTTGCGGCCTGTCTTTGCGGCATAGGCTTTTATGGCCTCGCACATGACGCAAATGGCCTGTGGCGTAGCGGCTGGTTCAAGTTTGCCTGTAGAGGTCTTTATGAAGTCGGCACCAGCTTCCATAGCTACAATGCTGGCATTCCAAATGTCCTCAACCGAACGCAACACACCAGTCTCAAGAATGACCTTCAAGTGAGCATTGCCGACAGCCTTGCGGATTGCCTTTATCTCATCGAAAACTGTCTGGTAGTCATTGGCAAGCCACGCACCTTGTGAAATGACAATGTCAATGTCGGTGGCACCAGCCTCAACTGCCATTTTACACTCAAGCGCCTTGACCTCAATAAACGACTGTGAAGCAGGGAAACAAGCGGCCACAGAAGCAACTCCCACACCTGGACGCTTCAACGTTGTTGCAACAGTCTTGACCAACGACGGATAGACACATATTGCCGCAACATCAGGCAAACCAGGGAAGTTCTCGCTGAAATTGTTGACGTTGTTTGCAAAACGAGCGCCCTTCTCCTGCGTATCGACAGAGTTAAGGGTTGTAAGGTCGATAAGGCTCAACGCCAACTTGAGGTGCTCAATGTCGAACATTGTCTTCGACTTTGTCTTTGCCTCATATACTTTTTGCTCTATGTCGTTTGCCGTAAACGGCATTGGATAATTCTTTAGAAAGTCCATATTATTTAGGATTTAGGATGTAGGATTTAGGATTTAGGATTTAGGATTTAAATTCACATTTAATATTTCAAATTTGCCTTATGCCTTATGTCTTTTGATTTGTAACATATGTCATTAATTGGTTTCCAGAATCTTGAATATCTCGTCAAGTTTTGGTGTGAGGATAATCTCGGTGCGACGGTTCTTTGCACGCGCCTCTGGTGTCTTGGCAGGGTCGATTGGCGCATACTGCGAACGGCCTGCAGCTGAAACCCGCTTTGCATCAATCTTGCCGTCGGCAACCAATAGCTTGACAATGGACGTTGCACGCTTGGCACTCAAGTCCCAATTGTCCTGAATGTCGCCTGTTCCCTTCATCGGAACATCGTCAGTGTGACCTTCAATCATAATGTTTACATCAGTGTTGTTGGCCAAAACGCTGGCAATCTGCTTAAGTGCTGATTGTCCTTTCGGGTCAACATCCCATTTGCCTGACTTGAAGAGCAGTTTCTCGTCCATAGTGACGTAAACCTTGCCGTTGCGTTGCTCCACGGTCAAGCCTTTATCCTCGAAGCCCAACAGAGCCTGGCTGATTTTCAGTTTCAATGCCCTGACTGACGAATCTTTCTGACTCAAAATGTTCTCCAGTTCCTGAACACGGCGGGTTTTCTCGTCCAACTCGCGACGTTGCATATTTAGGTTTGAATCGAGAGCCACCAAAATGGCGTCACGCTCGTCGAGTTCCTGTTGCTTGGCCTTGAGGTCACGTTCCTTGTCGAGCAGGTCCTGCTTGGTGA
>CALABN010000036.1 GCA_937885735.1 uncultured Bacteroidota bacterium
TCAGATATGGCAGATAATTTTTCGTCCATACGTTTTTGCATGCAGATATTCCATTTTCTCAAAAAAGTGCGTCTTTTTTCTCTCAGACCCCGGGGTTCGTGAGTAAAGACCGTGGGGTTGGTGTTTACGAACCGTGGGGTTGCTGAGAACGAAACCTATATGTCATTTATCAGGCTTTCAGGCGATGCTTCACACTGCATAAAGCGGGACATTCCGCATTTGGGCCTGCTCACGGAACGGAAGCATCGAATATCTTACGGCTTGCAAGTCAGGTGTCTTTTGCAATAAGGTTGACAGTGAATTTGCCCTTACGTTGCCTTCCGCCTTCACTTCCATTGGTAGCAACTTGCCTTCCTGCTGAATCAAAAAATCAATTTCAAGCCTTGATGAATCGGCACTGTGGTAGTAAATGGATTCAACACCGTGACTTTTCATTTGCTGATGGACATATTGTTCGGTCAGCCCGCCTTTGTATTCGGTAAAAATGCTGTTTTTGATTAGCACTTGAACTGGCGCAACATCGACCATTGCCCCTAAAAGTCCTGTATCGACAACATACATCTTGAATGATGACAAATCTTCATAAATCTTAAGCGGAAGTTTCAAACTGGTTACCCGCGGGACTTTATAAACAAGGCCTGCATCTACAAGCCATTGGATTGCCATTTCAAAATCGTTGGCCCGTGCTCCCTTTCGCAATGCACCATAAATGAACTTCTTGTTTTCTTTGAACAATTGCGACGGCATAGACTGCCACACCATTGAAATTCGTGGAATGAGTTCTTTTGGCGCGTGTTTTGAAAAATCGTTGGAATAATCTTCCAAAATCTGCTTTTGTATTTTCCTGACCGCCTTAAGTTCACCTGTTTCAACGAATTTTTTAACGGCCTCTGGCATTCCTCCTACATAATAATACTGACGAAGAATTTCTACATATTTTTCGTGAAGGATGTTCGTGGTCTGAAAATCCTTATTCACGAGCGCCTGATACAATCCGTCCTCACCCTTTGCCAACAGAAATTCCACAAAATTCATCGGATATACATTGATTGTCTGCACTTTGCCTACAGGGTATGAGAACCCCTGGTGAAGCGATATTCCCAACAACGAACCTGCCACAGCAACGTGATAATCCGGTGCATCTTCACAAAAATATTTCAACGACTCAAGCACTTCGGGTATCTCCTGCACTTCATCAATTATTATCAGCGTGTTATTTGGCTTTATATCGACATTGGTCAATGCACTCAATGCCGTTATGATGCGAGTGATATCATAACCATTACTGAAAATCTCTTTTACAAGACTGTTTTTGTAGCACGAGACATACGCAGTCCGAACGTATTCCTGTTTGCCAAATTCCTTCAACAACCACGTTTTTCCGACTTGTCGTGCACCATTCACAACCAATGGCTTTCTGTCGGATTTATTTCTCCATTCTTTAAATCTCTCTAAAACAATACGTTCCATATCACTAAATACACTTTTTTACACATAAAATCACTGCAATAATACAAAAATCCGCACATAAATATGATATATGGCTACATTTTTTTGCACATAAATATCGTCATTCGCCACACTTTTCGACACATAAATTCAGTGTTTGACTACACTTTTCGACACATAAATTCCGCGTTTGACTACATTTTTTCCGCACATAGATGTCAGTCACTTGCCCGTACTGAACGCTGTCAGAACTCGACTTAAATGGTGCCATTTCAGGCAAATCCGTCAAGCAAGCCTCGATTATTGAGTCAACCTCATTAATTTTTTCAAACATCTGACGGTAGTTCAGACCGGCAATTCGCGCGAAAATGAATTTAAGCTTGCCCATTTTTGAGCCT
>CALABN010000037.1 GCA_937885735.1 uncultured Bacteroidota bacterium
CTGTTCCCATCCCGAACACAGAAGTTAAGCCCTTTAGCGCCGATGGTACTGCGTATAGTGGGAGAGTAGGACGCCGCCTACCTTTTGAGAAGCCTCGATTCTTTTTGAATCGGGGCTTTCTTGTTTTTGCAACTGTCCACTTCCTGATGCAGTGTGCGTGCTACTCTTGCTACATGTATTGTTTCGTATACTATATTCAATTGACTAATGCAATTGGAATAGACTTTCATTAATCCTTCATAAAATATATATCGTTCTCAATTGTGTTCATTTCGAAATATTGTATGTCATTACGAAATGATGGTAATCGAACGATTTATAATAAGATACATAGCTATTCTGTGGCATTCTCAATAATGAACACACTCATGTTGACAAGTGTTTGTTATCCATATTTCATTTCATGTAGTTGTTACTTTACTTTGATATGGGTGATTCACAAACGTATTCTTATTTATTCTGACGTAAATCCGAATAGGATTGTGAGTTGTCTGCACTTTATTGTTTTACAATTATTTGCACTGCTATGGAACAGAAACTAAATCTACCTTCAATCAAGATTTGCAAGCGCGATGGCCGTATAGTGAACTTCGATGCAGAAAAAATCAGTTTTGCTATTTTCAAGGCTTTGCGTGCAGTTGGAAAAGGCAACAGACAATTGGCTCAGGACCTGATGCTTGAAGTAATCAACAAACTCGATCTGTTTGACCGACTTGAATATACTCCAACAGTTGAAGAGGTTCAGGATAAAGTGGAGGAAGTTTTGTTCGACAATAAACTGTTTGATGCGGCAAAGGCTTACATAGTGTATCGCAAGCAGCATGAGAGCATGCGTAACACAAAGGAACTGCTGTCGAACATGGACATCATTGACAAGTATATCGACCTAAACGATTGGCGCATAAAGGAGAGTGCCAATTCATCATATTCGTTACAGGGTTTGAACCAGCATATTGCCACTATAATCAGTTCGCAGTATTGGCTTGAGCGCGTCTATCCAGAAGAGATCAAGCAGGCTTACCAGTCGGGCCGAATCCATATTCATGACCTTGGATTCCTTAGCGTGTATTGTGTTGGTTGGGATTTGGAAGATTTGCTGATGACAGGTTTTACGGGTGTTCCAGGCAAGATAGAAAGCAGCCCTGCAAAACACTTGCGTACAGTTTTGGGACAAATTGTCAATTTCTTCTATACCATGCAGGGTGAGGCTGCAGGTGCACAGGCATTCTCAAGTTTCGACACCTACTTGGCTCCATTCATCCGTTACGACAAATTGGACTATGAGCAGGTAAAGCAGTCGTTGCAAGAGTTCATGTTCAATATCAATGTGCCAACCCGCGTAGGTTTCCAGACACCGTTTACCAACATAACGCTCGACCTGAAGGTGCCATCAACATTGAAAGACCATCCTGTTATTATAGGCGGAAAGATGCAAGATACTACATACGGCGATTATCAAAAGGAAATGGACATCTTCAATGCCGCCTTTGCCGATGTGATGTCGGAAGGTGATGCCCATGGCAGTGTGTTCTCGTTCCCGATTCCAACATACAACATTACAAAGGATTTTGAATGGGATAATCCTGCTTATGCTAAAATTTGGGAGATAACAGCCAAATACGGCATTCCATACTTCTCGAATTTTGTCAATTCCGATATGAGCCCTGACGATGTACGAAGCATGTGCTGCCGTCTGCGCCTTGACAAACGTGAATTGCAGAAACGTGGCGGTGGCTTGTTCGGAGCAAACCCGCTTACAGGCAGTGTGGGCGTCGTAACCATTAATTTGCCACGTTTGGGATATGAGTCGAAATCGGAAACCGAATTTTTCCAACGTCTCGACAAACTTATGGAATTGTCGAAGGAGAGCCTTGAGATAAAACGCAAGGTGATTGAAAATCTGACAGAAAGAGGTCTGTATCCATACTCGCGTTTCTACTTGCGCAATGTGAAGCAACGTAGTGGCAGGTATTGGAAGAACCATTTCTCTACTATCGGCATTGTAGGCATGAACGAGTGCTGTCTGAACTTCCTTGGTTGCAGTTTGGTTGATGAACAAGGCCACGAATTCGCAATAAAAGTGCTTGAGCACATGCGCAACAAACTTGCCGAATTCCAGACTGAGACAGGCAATATCTATAACCTTGAGGCTACACCTGCAGAAGGCACATCGTATCGTTTGGCAAAAATAGACAAGGCTGAATACAACGACATAATCACAGCCAACGAGGAGCATGTACGTCGCGGCGCAAAGCCATATTACACCAATTCAAGCCAGTTGCCAGTCTATTTCACTGACGATTTGTTTGAGGCTCTTCGCCTTCAGGACGATTTGCAGACAAAATACACGGGCGGAACGGTATTCCACACTTTTGTAGGCGAGAGCCAGTTGTCGACAGAGGCAGTGAAGAAGATTGTGAAGAAAGTGACATCTACTTTCCACTTGCCATATATCACATTGTCGCCAACGTTCAGCATCTGTCCTGAACACGGATACATCTACGGCGAGCATCACAAATGTCCGAAATGCGAGGCCGAAGGACAGGAAACCGATTGCCAGGTTTACTCCCGCATCGTCGGCTACTTGCGCCCGATAGAACAGTGGAACGACGGTAAGCGTCAGGAGTTCTCGGAACGTAAATTGTTCGACAAATCATTAAACGTATAAAATATCTATTGTGTGTTTTGAAAAGGTCTTGGGATTCGTCTTGGGACCTTTTCGTTTTTGAATATCAATATGAAAATAACAGGACTTGTAAAGCAGAGTTTTATTGATTATCCAGGGAAAATGGCTTGCGTGATATTTACGCAGGGGTGCAATTTCCGTTGTGGCTATTGTCACAATCCGTCGTTGGTGTTGCCTAAGTTGTTTTCGCAGAATAAGTTGATAGATGAAAATGAAGTGCTTTCATATCTTGACGGACGTAGAGATTGGCTTGAAGGTGTCGTGATTACGGGTGGAGAGCCAACCATTCACGGCGATTTGCCAGTTTTCATAAGGAAGATAAAGCAGATGGGCTATGACGTCAAACTTGATTCAAATGGCACGAATCCTGATGTTCTTGAAATGCTTTTGGCCGAAAAACTCATCGATTTCATTGCCATGGACATCAAATCGAATCCAGATGCCGAATCGTATTCCGCCATTATTGGCAAAGATGCATCTTCAATAATGCCTAAAATATGGCGGTCGATAAAACTGATACAGAATTCGGGCATCGGTTATCAGTTCCGCACAACGGTAATTCCGCACATTCATCCCGATGGCATCACTGACGACATAATCCGTTTTCTTGAGTATGACTCAAACTTTCTGCGTCAGGAGTACCGCGACGGCGATACGGTGGCAAAGAATATTTGAGCCGATTTTGCTAGTTTATAAGCCGATAGGCAATCGTAATTTGTTCCGAAACGATTATTCGCTTATTATTTGCGAAAATCCGTAAAATCAAGATAATGCTTTTAAATGTTGGTTTTCAATTTTACTTTTGCGGTTCGTGAACGAGAAACGTATAAATTGTTTAATCATCTAAATATTAAAAACTTTGGGAAAGACATTATTTGATAAGATTTGGGATGCGCACGTCGTTCAGGTGATACCTGACGGCCCGACCCAACTTTATATCGACCGTCTGTATGCACATGAGGTTACATCGCCCCAGGCATTCGACACATTGCGTGACAAGGGTATCAAGGCATTCCGCCCTGACCATATAGTCGCAATGCCAGACCACAACACGCCTTCTGACCAACAGGAGGTTATAAACGACCCAATCGGTCGCAAGCAGGTTGAGACTTTGGCAAAAAACTGTGCAGAGTTCGGCATCAAGCACTTTGCAATGGGAACGAAGGACAACGGCATCATCCACGTCGTAGGTCCTGAAAAGGGACTTTCGTTGCCAGGAATGACAATTGTATGTGGCGATTCACACACATCTACACACGGTGCTGTAGGCGCTCTTGCAATGGGCATCGGAACAAGTGAAGTGGCTGAAGTGCTTGCAAGCCAGTGCATTCTGCAGGGCAAGCCAAAGACTATGCGCATCAATGTTGAAGGACAACTTCAGCCAGGTGTGGTTGCAAAGGATATCGCGCTTTACATTATGGCAAAGATGACGACATCGGGCGCAACAGGATATGCCGTTGAATATGCAGGCTCCACTATCCGCAACCTGTCGATGGAAGGCCGTCTGACATTGTCAAACCTGTCAATAGAGATGGGTTCGCGTGCAGGCATAATTGCTCCAGACGAGACCACTTTCGCTTACCTGAAAGGTCGCGAATATGCGCCAAAGGGTGCCGATTGGGACAAGGCCTTGGCTTATTGGAAGACACTCAAGAGCGACGATGACGCCGTGTTCGACAAGGAAGTCACATATCGTGCCGAAGACATCAAGCCACGCATCACCTATGGAACAAATCCAGGTGCAGGCATTGCAATCGACGAGACAATACCTACGCTTGACGGAATGAATGATGCCGAGGTTGCCCAACTAATGTCGCAACTCGACTATATGCAGTTCAAGCCAGGCGAGAAACTTGAAGGACATCCTGTCGACTACTGCTTCCTTGGCGCTTGCACCAACGGACGTATCGAGGATTTCCGTGCATTCGCATCAATAGTAAAGGGCAAGAAGAAATCGCCAAACGTTGTGGCTTGGTTGGTTCCAGGCTCGTGGGCTGTCCGCAAGCAAGTTATCGACGAAGGCATCGACAAGATATTGGAGGAGGCAGGATTCGAGTTACGTCTGCCTTCGTGCTCATCGTGCTTGGCAATGAATCCAGACAAGGTTCCTGCAGGCAAGCTTTCCATCTCTACAAGCAACCGTAACTTCGTAGGTCGTCAGGGACCAGGTGCTCGCACTATCCTTGCTTCGCCCCTCGTAGTTGCAGCAAGTGCTATTACAGGTGTGATTACTGACCCAAGAAA
>CALABN010000038.1 GCA_937885735.1 uncultured Bacteroidota bacterium
CCCATGTGGTGCCGTTGTGCACCAATGTCTGGCCCTTGGTGCCTGGCACTTGCATACCATCTTCACCCTTGTCGCCCTTAGGCCCGGCAGGCGCCTGAAATTCAACCCAGTTATCAGCATCATCTTTAGGTTGTTTGCTACTTTTTACATTATCATTTTTTGCTATCCACATTGAATTTATGCTGGTATCAGCCTTACTCAATGCAAACACATAGTCGCCAATGTTGTATGTTGTCGATGCGTTCCACGCGCCCTTGTTGTTCAGGCCTGTGCCGGCATCGCCCTTGTCGCCTTTATCACCTTTGTCACCTTTGTCGCCTTTATCGCCCTTATCACCCTTATCACCTTTATCACCATTCAATCCATTTTGTCCAGCCGGAGCGGTGAATTCAACCCAGTTTTCTGAATCTGCATTAGGCTGCTTGTCGCCCTTAATGCCATCCTTTTGGGCTATCCACATAGTGTTGACATTTGGATCGGCCTTGCTTGGTGCAAACACATAATCGCCAATGTTGTACTCTGCATCTGCCGTCCATGCGCCTTTGGTGCTAAGTCCCGTGCCGGCATCGCCTTTGTCGCCTTTGTCGCCCTTGTCTCCTTTGTCGCCCTTTTGACCTTTTACAGCATAATATGCAAATGGCACGCTCTGCAACTTGGTCGTGCCAAGGTCGGTGTAGGCTGTGCCACCGGTTATGTCTATTTCAACCTTCATCCAGATGTCGCCGGCTGACCAGTCGATATCGGACAAAGTGCCTTGAACGGCTGTGCCTGCACCTACTACTATCGACAACACGCCTTGTGCGTCAGTCTCCACGGTCTGTGATTCTGTGTAATACACTGTAGAGCCGTCCTGATTAACAAGGCTGATGCGCAAGGACACTGAGCTGTTGCCTACAAGCTCGCCCTTGGCGTTACGTACTACGGCCTGATAGTTGAATCCATCGGCTTGGGCATTCACGGCAATAGTCGAAAATAGCATGGCTATTGCAAATAGAGTTTTTCCAAAAGTTCTCATAAAATGACAGGTTTATTGTAATATGCAATATCAATATTTATTTATCAATCAACTGCTGAACCAGTTTTTTCAGTTCATCTATCTCTTTCTGCTGTGCATCCATACGTAGTTTTTGTGCATCAACCACTTTCTGCAACTCATCTTTCTCGCCCTTGAGTTCCTTTACGGCTTCAATTAGGACTGGAGTGAGCTTGCCATATTCAACTGACTTGAAGCCATCAGCATCAGTCTGTACAAGTTCAGGGAAGATTTCTTCCAATTCCTGTGCTATTACGCCAATCTGAATCTTGTCGTCAAACGTGTAACAAAGACTATCGGCTGGGACACCCTTGACAACAGCCATCTCCTCCCTTGATTTCCAATAGTAGGTAACGCCACGCAATTTTAAAATCTTGCCCAGCGAACCATCAAGCGTTTGAACATCGTATTTCAACCGTGCATCGGAACTTTGTGTGACAGAACCAGTTGCATAAACATTTCCGCCAAAATAACCAGCGTAATTGGTTTGAGCTCCCGATGCAGCTGCATAAATACCATAGTTGGTTGTGGCATTAGTGCTTGTTGCAGTAGCATATAGTCCATAGCCTTTATTTGTGGCGCCAGTATTGATAGCATACACTGCATACGTAGCCGAAGCCTTAACTGGTGCAAAAGTGTTATTTGCATAAACAGAATAAGTACTTTGAGTACCATTTGCATTGAAATATTTGCCATAGACTGTGCTCCAACAGTTGGCTGAATTTCCCAAGTTATATTTATTATTTGCATTTGGCAACACATCGCCAATGACAGTTCCATTTATAGTTAGATTACCATTTACTTTCAGCAATCCGTTGTCAAACTCGCCATAGATGAGAGGTGCGGAAGTATCAGAATTTGATATATAGAGTTTATTGCTGCCTGATTCACTATAACCTGCTTTGTAGCCAATAAAGACATTGTTCGAACCTTTTTCACATTTGTTCCCGGCACCTGAGCCCAAATATGTATTATTAGAGCCTTCCACTATATTATAACCTGCTTCATTTCCAAAAAATGAGTTGTTCCTGCCTTGGGTTCCAATGCTGCCAGACGTAGCACCATAACCTGCCATATAGCCCACAAAGGTATTTGCTCCTGTGGAATTGTTAACAGTTGAAGTATCATTAAAGCAGACTCCTGCCCTAAAACCAATAAAAACATTGCCCCAAGATGAAGTGTTTTTACGGCCAGCTTCATATCCCATAGCAACATTATTACCGCCGTGTTCATTTCCATAACCGCTTCTCCATCCAATAAAGACATTATTGCTACCTCCAGTTCTTGTAATATTTCCACTTTCACCATTTGTCCCGACGATTGTCGATTCGCCATTATTACAATAACCAGCCTCATAGCCTATGAACACATTGTCACCACCGGATTTATTATTGAGACCCGTATTATAACCCATAAAAACGTTATCATTACCATTTACATTCCCATGGCCGGAACGATAACCTAAAAAGACATTATATGAACCGTATTTGTTTTGTTTTCCAACACTTGTGCCAATAAATACATTGTCAAAACCAGAATAAACGGTGTCTTTTCGTTTATCATTAATTTTATTATTAATAATTTTATAATCTCCTGTATTATAATAACCAGCGCTATCGCCAATGAAAACATTGTTGCTTCCAATCTGATTACTTACGCCAGAATTGTTTCCAATAAACGTATTATTGACGCCTATTTCTCTTATATTTTGAGTTCCTTGTTTAGTGGCATTCTCACCGGCATTGTATCCAGCAAAAAAGTTTTCTGCAGTAACGTTCATATAGCTAGCATAGCCAGAAGCGCCCTTTTCCTCCACCGAGAAACCTGAACCTCCGGCAGAACCTTTGCCTTCAACACCAAAACCACTATTACTATGGCCACCGTCAACATAAACACGTGTACTCTGCTGTGTAACAGTCAAGATATCGGCATTTGCCGCGTTGCGGCCAGCAACGGCAAAACCTCCCTTTGTACTATCTGCATAAGGGTCGTCAATGTATAGGCGAGTGCTATCAGCTGTGATTGCAAGGTAGTCGCCATTGCCGCCCTTGGTGGCTGCGTGGCGTCCGCTTACCGCAAAGCTGCTCCTCATTGCCTTGCCCTCACTGTCGTCAATGTAGATGCGGGTGCTGTCGGCGTTGATGCTGAGGAAGTCGCTGT
>CALABN010000039.1 GCA_937885735.1 uncultured Bacteroidota bacterium
ATATTCGAACGCATACGAGCCAATGCTTGTCACAGAATACGTTTTACCTCCGTTTTCTACTGTTTCGGGTATTTCGACTGTTGTCAAACCTGGATAACTGCCGTCGTACCAATAATTGTCGTTTTCGTATGTTACCTCTACCGTATAAGGTTCATTGTCGCTTGTTATGTTGTAGAACAGGTCGCCATATTGAAAATCATACGCTTGAGCAGTTATGAATGTTGTTAACGCCAAGATCAAGAAAAACAATTTTTGTTTCATCACATAATCACATTTTTATTTAGCCAGCCTCTCATGGCTAATTGGTTAATTAAATTGTTTTTTTTCGGGCAAGGCATAAAAAAAGCGTGAGAGTCTGTATTTCACTCGTCCCGCCACTTGAGGCCTCGCATTGCCTGTTAATGTAGAACGAGCAACGCAGAAGCCCACGCGTATTGTATGTACATATCAGTCATACAACACACGTGTTGTATTCCAATAGATACAATCTACCCATAGGCATCCTATCATTGCTTCGTCTTGACTGATTATTGAAATTTGCGAAGTTTCACTAGGCCAAGAACAAAGCGCAATAAAACGCTTCAAATATGTCTGTTCGCCCCTTCCGCCCAAAGGGCATCTGCAAGTTGAACACACAAATATAAGATTTTAAATGATATCATCTATTGATTTGGAATTAATGAATTCTAGTTGCATTATGTAATGCATTCTTGCCTTGCTCGCAAATTGCCATCAAGGACATGTATATGCAAAAAAGCCACGCTAAATGCTTAGCATGGCTTTTGTTATGCAGTATGTGGTATTATCCGCAAGTTCCTAGTTTGTCTTGAACTTGAATTTCACTTCCTTCAGTTCAGCGTTGGCCTTGACAATCTTCTCCTTTAGGCCTTCCTTGTAGGCGGTCAGTTTCTTGTCGAGGTCGGAGTCGGCGAGGGCAAGCATTTCAGCTGCAAGTATTGCGGCGTTTTGTGCGCCGTTTACGCCAACTGTCGAAACGGGAATGCCAGGAGGCATTTGTATTATTGACAGCATAGCATCAAGTCCGTCAAGCATGCCTTTGATTGGCACGCCTATTACAGGAATTGTGGTGTTGGCTGCGATCACGCCAGGCAGTGCGGCCGCCATTCCTGCGCCTGCAATAATCACCTTTATTCCGCGGCCTTTGGCCTCTTTTGCAAATTGTTCAACTTCAGTAGGAGTGCGGTGTGCCGAAAGGGCGTTCATCTCAAATGGAATCTCCATGCTGTCAAAAAACTGGGCGGCTTTCTCCATTACCGGCATATCCGATGTGCTGCCCATGATTATACTCACTATAGGTTTCATATGTTGGTATATGATTAAATATCAGATAAATTAAAAATCAAAAATCCTACATTCTAATTCCTAAATCCTAATCCCGATAGCCATCGGGACTAAATCCTAAATCCCGATAGCTTCGGGACTAAATCGTTTCCGCAATCACTTCAATTTCAACAAGTGCGTTTTTAGGCAGGTTGCCAACTTCAAAGGCTGCGCGGGCAGGGCACTCTGATGTGAAATATTTGGCGTAGATGCCGTTCATTGCGCCAAAGTCGGCGATGCTTTTCAGCATTACGGTGGTTTTCACCACATTGCCGTAGTTGAGCCCAGCCGCTTCCAGAATTGCACCTATGTTTTTCATAACTTGTTCTGTTTGGGCCTCAATGCCTTCTGGAATTTGTCCTGTAGCGGGAATGATTGGAATTTGTCCCGAAACAAACAGAAAGCCGTTGGCTTCAACGGCTTGACTGTATGGTCCAATGGCTTGAGGCGCATTGGACGTCGATATTATCTTTTTCATTATTGAATTTTTATTATCTCAAATGGTATGTCTATCAAGGCTTTATAGTCTTCGCCAGCTTCGCGGATATCATCGTCGGCCTCTTTGTAGAACCACTTTATGCAGATGTTGACGCCTTTTTTGTAGAATGGCTGTATCTTGTTGAATAACTTGCACATAATCTTTGTTGATGATGAATTGTGATAATTCAAGGCAAATTCAATGACGGTTTCCTCGTTAGGATTCTTTAGATACTCGTCAAACCAGCTGAAAATTGGTTCGTAGAATGTCAATACGTTTTCTGGCCGTGACATTCCTTCAAATCGGAAAATGCCTGAAGCCTTGTCTAATGTGACTTTAGGGGTGGCAGTTGTACTGTTTATTAATAATGGTGTCATATCTTTTTTCCAAAACACTCAAAGTTATTTTATTTCTCGACGTAAAACAACTTTTTTCTTTTGTTTTTAGTATAATTAAGAATGACAGTTAGTTAGTGGCGTTTTTTTATTCTTTACCTTTGGTTGTGTCCTTGTAAATCAGGAATTCGACCCTGCGGTTTTTTCGTCGTCCGGTGTCTGACTGGTCTTTTGTGACAGGATTGCGTTTGCCCTTGCCGTCTGTTGTTATTCTTGATTTGCGAATTCCGTGCCCATTAAGGTATGTCGCTACTGATTCTGCTCGCATTTTGCTTAAGTCGAGGTTGTATTCGTCGGAGCCTACGTCGTCAGTGTGGCCCACGAGTTTGAGTTTTGCATCGAAGAATATTTTTAGCAATTCTGCAATCTCGTTCAGTGAAGCGGTGTCCTCTGACAGTATTTCGTAAGAGTTGAAGTCGAAATGGACCATTTTGTCAAATCCCACCGTGTCGCCGATTATGCGGATTCGGTCGAAGCCTATCAGGCTCTTTCTCTTTTCTATTTCCGATTTCAGGTGAGGCCCGATTGGTTGTAGTTTTCCGATGCTTTTTAGCGAGCGGGACTTGATGAATACGCCAGAATCGTAAACATTGTCGCCTACGTCGGCTATGGCCAATGTCAGTTTGTATGTGGCGTATGGCCTTGTCTTTGCTTTGGCTGTAAGCAAGGTGGTCATTCCGTCGTACTGGAACAGGCTTGCAAGGTCGTTGGTGTTTTCGGCAAAATACCCCGTCCATCTTTCGTTGTTGCCTATGTAGAATTCCGAATTGTGCTTGTGGTTGATGTTGTCAACCGATATGGGTTCGCCAGTGGTTGGCAAAATTGCTATGTTGCAAGCCGAGTCGTAGCCTGGACCTTCTATAAAGAATGCGAAAACGTCGTTCACACCCTTGTTTACAAATTCAGGGTATTCTTCCGATGCAAAGAAGTATTCAAATGATATGGAATCGGAGTTGGCTATGAATTCTATTTCAAGAATGGCGGCGTCGGTTGTATAGTCGCCACCTGCAATTTTTTCGAGTCGTTTGTCGCCAGGGGTGAACATTCCGCAACCCGAACTGCCAGAGTCGTTCGGATAGCCTGCCCAGGAGGCTATTCCCGTGCTCATTATAATACCTGACTTTATTGGCAACATTTTGCTTGTTGTGGCAAATGTCGATATTGAACGGGGGTCGCCTGTGTATTGGCAGTCTGTTATGCTGATTCCGAATTCATTGCGTGGAAGCAAGTCGTTCACCAGTTGGCGTGTAGGCTTGCTTTTGAACAGAGTCTGCGCGTCAGCCTGGCAGATTGTCGCTGTCAATGTCAATAGACACAGTATGTTACGTAGATGCACCATTAATATTGGTCTTGCGTTTGATGTGCCTCAAAGAATTTCCAAAGCGAATTGTCTGGAACGGGAGCCACAATGGTCACTTCCTGTTTTGAAACAGGGTGTGTGAAACTGATTCTGCGTGCGTGAAGGCATATTCCACCGTCAGGATTTGAGCGTTTTGCACCGTATTTCAAGTCGCCTTTTATTATACAGCCAATGTTGGCCAGTTGGACTCTTATCTGGTGGTGTCGGCCTGTAAGTAGTTTCACTTCAATCAGGAAATACTTGTCCGACTCGTCAATCAGTCTGTATTCCAGTTGTGCTTCTTTGGCGTTTGGCGTGTTTTTGTCGCACACAAACGACTTGTTTTTGGCCTCGTCTCTGCGAAGATAGTTGACAAGCTTCCCTTGTGGCACTTCGGGGCGCTTTTCAACAATGGCCCAATATATCTTGTCAAGTTCCGATTTCTCCTTGAAGAGTTGGTTCATCCTGCCAAGTGCCTTCGATGTCTTCGCGAATATCATTACGCCGGAAACAGGCCTGTCGAGCCGGTGAGTCACGCCTACAAACACATTCCCTGGCTTGTTGTATTTCACTTTCAGGTAGTTGGCAACTTTGTCGGCCAATGGCGAATCGCCCGTGGCGTCGCCTTGTGCCAAGTCGGAACTTTGTTTGTTTATGGCAATTAGGTGATTGTCTTCGTAAAGCACTTCAATTGGTTCCATTGCGTTATTGTTTTTGGCAGTTAGGTTGATGCTCTATGCTTCGCTTCTTTTCAATATATGCCGACAGCCAGTCGTGGAATTTGTAAGCCACAAATCCGCAGGCAAGTCCGAGCAGGCCACCGCACACTATGTCGGCAGGGTAGTGGACTCCGAGGTACATTCGCGAATAGCATACAAGTACGCCCCACGTCATCATTCCAATCCATACTGCTTTCTTTTTGAAGAAAAGGCATACAAGCATTGAAATTGCGAATGTATTGGCTGCGTGCGACGATACAAATCCGTATTTCCCGCCACGGTAGTTGTTTACAACGTGAACCAGGTTGCCTATCTCAAGGTTTCGGGTCGGGCGGTAGCGTTGAATGACATTCTTGAAGCAGTTGACCGAAATCTGGTCGGCAAGCAGAATGGCCAGTCCTATGCAGATGAGCATTATCCACCAGTTTTTCCCTGCTTTCTTGCAGATGAAGAACAATAGCAGTGCGTATAGTGGAATCCAGGTGAGTTTCCCGCTTACAATCCACATAAATTGGTCGAGAAACGGAGTGTTCGCCCCGTTTATTAGTAGCAATAGTTGCCTGTCGAGTGCTTCAAGTGTCTCAAACATAGTTTTTAGTCGTTAATGGCTTTCCAAAGAAGGTCTTTGAGTTGCTCTAGTCCCTGCCTTGCCACCGATGAGATGAATACAAACGGAACGTCGGTCGGCATAGTCTTTTTAAGTGCTTCGCTCAACTCTTCGTCGAGCATATCGCATTTTGTCACAGCCAGAACGCGTCGTTTGTCGAGCAGTTCGGGGTTGTAGAGTTTGAGTTCGTTGATAAGTGTTGCATAGTCTTTAGCCACGTCGTTGGAATCGGCAGGGACCATGAATAGTAGTACCGAGTTTCGCTCAATGTGACGCAAAAATCTCAATCCCAAGCCTTTGCCTTCGTGCGCACCCTCAATTATTCCCGGTATGTCGGCCATTACAAATGAGCGGTTGTCGCGATACGAGACAATGCCAAGGTTTGGCTCAAGCGTGGTAAACGCGTAGTCGGCAATTTTCGGTTTTGCGGCCGATACAACCGAAAGCAGAGTCGATTTTCCTGCATTCGGGAATCCGACCAAACCGACATCGGCCAGCACTTTCAGTTCCAGAACGCGCCATCCTTCCTCAAAAGGTTCGCCAGGCTGCGCGTATCGTGGTGCTTGGTTTGTCGAAGTCTTGAAGTGATTGTTTCCTTGACCGCCACGACCGCCTTTCATCATAATCTTTTCTTCGCCGTCTTCTGTAATCTCAAAAAGCGGTTCCATAGTGTCGGCATCTTTTACAACTGTGCCAAGCGGAACTTCAAGAATGATGTCCTTGCCGTCGGCGCCGTGTTTCAGCGCACCGCTTCCTGATTCGCCATTGTCGGCGAATGTATGTTTTTGGAATTGCAGGTGGAGCAGTGTCCACATTTGGGCGTTGCCTCGCAGAATCACGTGTCCGCCACGACCGCCGTCGCCACCGTCAGGGCCACCCATTGGCTCGTATTTCGCACGGCGGAAATGTGCCGAGCCTGCACCGCCCTTGCCACTGCGGGCAAATATCTTTACGTAATCAACAAAGTTTGAATCTGCCATATTGTACAATTTGATGTCGGCAAAGATAATTTTGTTGATTTGATTTAGAAAATTTTTGATGTCTGCTGATTTGGGTAAGGTTTGAAGTTTAAAGTTTAAAGTTGAGTGTTTAGATGTTGAGAAGTGAATTTTGCATTTTGCATTCTGCATTCTGATTCTGCATTCTGCATTTTGCATTCTGCATTCTGCATTCTTTCACGTTAGCCATAGGGGCTGTGTTTTTCTCGCGTTAGCGGACAAGCACAAAAAAAGCCCGTTGATGCAAACCAACGGGCTTAAAGATATGTCGTGACGATTAGGCTTTTGCCTTGTCCATAGCCTCGCTTATGCGGTTGAATACTTCGTCGAGTGTGCCGATTCCGTTTACTGAAACAAATTTGCCTTGTGCTGAATAGAAATCCATGACAGGCTGTGTCTGTTTGTGGTAAACGGCGATGCGGTTGTTTACTGTTTCGATGTTTTGGTCATCGGCGCGGCCCGATATCTTGCCACGTTCCATAATGCGGGTGCGCAGTTCGTCATCGTTTACGTCAAGCGCAAGCATCAACGTTACACTTTGTCCAAGCTCTGCAAGCATTCCGTCAAGCCAGGCTGCTTGAGCTGTGGTGCGTGGGAAACCGTCGAAGATGAATCCTTTGGCGTCGCCATTCTTCACAACATTGCTTTTTACCATTTCCTGTACCAGTTCGTCTGAAACAAGTTCGCCACGGTCAATCAAATCCTTGATTTTCTTGCCAAGTTCCGAACCTGAATTCTTTTCAGCGCGAAGCAAGTCGCCTGTTGAAAGGTGTTTCAGCCCGTATTTCTTTATTATGTTTTCTGATTGGGTTCCTTTTCCCGAGCCCGGAGGTCCAAAAATTACGAGATTAAACATTGTTTTATAGTATTTTATGATTCTAGTCGTTAACAATAGTGTAAATGTCTTTGTAGTTGCGTCCAAGTCCGTCAAAGTCAAGCCCGTAGCCAATTATGAAGTCGTTTGGAATTGAAAAGCCATAGTAGTCAATCTTCAGGTCCTTTCGGCAGATTTCGGGTTTATACATAAGTGTTGAGATGCGCACTTCGGCAGGCTCGTATTTCTTCAGGTATTCCAGCAGGTCGGCCATAGTGTTGCCAGTGTCCACAATGTCCTCGATTATGACAACGCTCTTGCCTTTTATGTCTTCGTTAAGGCCGATGAGTTCCCTTACGTTGCCTGTCGATTTTTGCCCCACATAAGATGAAAATTTGACGAAACTGATTTTGCAGGGAATGCTGATGTTTTTCATCAAGTCTGATGCAAACATAAAACTGCCGTTCAGTATGCCGAGAAAGATTACTTCCTTGCCTGCAAGGTCGTTGCTTATCTGTCTGGCAACTTCGGACACGCGAGCCTCAATCTTTTCGGCAGGCATCGATACTTTGAATCGTTTGCCGTAAACTATTACTTCGTCCTGCATAATACCATATATTATAACGGTCGCAAAAGTATCAATTAATAGGTATGTTGACGGTTTAAATATGCAAATACGAGTTTTGCCTATATCAAATAGGTGTTTTGTGTCTGCAAAAGGCTCGTTTTTACCTATTTCTTATTAAGATATTTAAAGGTGATGCTTGTGTAATATATTGATAATGAAAGTCATATATAAAAGGTTCTTGTTTTTGCTTTAGGCTTTGATTTGTCGGAATGCAAGGCTCGTTTTTTTTTTTATAAAAATGAAATAAAATCGGAGAGGGATAGTCTTGCAGGTGTCGCATCAAGTAGAAATCAAAGTTGAATGTCAAGTTATTTTCCATAAATCGACGAAAAAATGTGTCGAAAAGTGGCGTGAAAGTGTGTCTCGACAACAAAAATGCTTATATTTGTCACGTTAATTAAGTGTTAACTAAAAAATAGGAGAGACTGCTTATCGAGAAATAATTACTCTGAACTTTAAAAAGGAGGTAGTTATGGAACTTCATAATCTTGCTGATTATGATTTGATTAAGCGGTATGTTAGCGGGAATCCCCAATGCCTTGAAGTTTTAATCAATCGTTATAAGAATCGCGTATTCTCTTATATCATTATGGTCGTAAAGGACCGTGAACTGGCCGAAGATATTTTCCAGGATACATTTGTAAAGGTTGTCCGTTCGCTCGACAGTGGCACATACAAGGACGACGGCAAGTTTTGCCCGTGGGTTATGCGCATTGCCCATAACCTGATTATCGATTTTTATCGTCGTGACAAGCATCTGCCCACAGTTTCGGGCGACGATGATGAAAAGAACATTTTTAACACTATCGGCATTTTCGACACCAATGTCGAGGAACGTCATCTGGCCAAGCAGTCGCATATCGACTTAAAAAATATGATATCGAAGTTGCCACCCGAGCAGTGCGCAATTGTCAAGTATCGTTATGTTTACGATATGAGTTTCAAGGAAATAGCCGACTTGACAGGCGTGAGCATCAACACCGCTTTGGGTAGAATGCGTTACGCGCTCATCAACTTGCGCAAGATGATGAATGTCACCGTTACTGAAGAGGTTTAAATCATTGCTTGATAGTTTTGTACAATAAAAAAGGCGTATCACTACGCCTTTTTTATTTGTAATATGTGCTTGTGTCGTTTCTTATATCAAAAATCTGCGAAAGGCAGTCAGTTTCTGTGTTATCTTCGTTCAATATAAAACTTGTCCGCATCGAGGTTTGCGGGGAAGTTGTCCCTGAAGGCATTCAGTTTCGCGAGTGACAATGTGGCTTTGCCAACACACGCCTTGTCGTATGGCAATTGGCTTATGACGTTGCCGTATATGTCAATGACGGCGCTACCGCCAGCGTATTCAATGCCGTTGCCGTCTTTGCCTATTCTGTTTACACCGATTGCATAACATTGGTTTTCAATGGCTCGTGCCTTCAGAAGAGTATCAAATGCATTGTGACGGCTTGTTGGCCAATTGGCAATGCATAATAAAAGGTCATACTCGTAGTTGGTGTTGCGTATCCATACGGGAAACCGCAAGTCGTAGCATACTATGGGTCTGATGCGCCAGCCCTTGTGGCAGAATGTCTTGTTCTCGATGCCTGGACTAATGGTCTCGTCTTCCAGTCCCATTCTGAACAGGTGATGCTTGTCGTACCAATCTATTTTCCCGTCAGGGTAAGCAAAAAGCATACGGTTGTAGCATTTGCCATTGTCAGTAATGAGTTGACTGCCAACAATCAGCGCTTTGTATTTGCCAGCCTGGAGTCTCATCCAATCGGCAATTTGCCCGTTCATTTCCTGTGCTGTGGCATCTGTGTTGTTTGTGAAGCCTGTTGCAAACATTTCTGGAAACACAATAATGTCGGCACCAGTTGCTTCTTGCAACATTTCGTCATATTGCCGAAGGTTGCCGTCAATGTCGAGCCATTTAATGTCAGGCTGAATGTAGGCTATGTTCAGCAGGTCGTGCATTATTGGATTGAATCGAGAGAGAATTGTTCAGGGTGCTTGCCTGTAGGGTTCAGCCTGGTGTAGTATTCGCGAATGCTTGCCATATCTGCTTCAATGTCGCCTGTTGGCATAAAACGGTCGCCAAACATCAGGATTTTTTTCTTGTAGTCGAGAACACCGAAGAAAATTGGCACGTTGGCTTGTTTTGCAATGAAGTAGAATCCTCGTTTCAGTTTTGGTGCACGTTTGCGAGTGCCTTCAGGGGTTATGCATACGCTGAATTTTTCGTTTTTGTTGAAATGTTCAATTACTTGCCCAACCATTCCTGTTGATTTCGTACGGTCAATGGGCAGTGCACCTAACGCTTTGAGTAGCAATCCTAAAGGAAAAAAGAACAATTCCTTTTTGATGAAAACGGCGGGAGTCAGGCCTATGCCCCAAAAAGTGAATTTGCCCCAAATAAAGTCCCACATACTCGTGTGTGGCATCGAAATGATGACATATTTATTGTCTTTCGGCAATTCGCCAATCAGTTTCCAGCCGAATAGTTTGATAATAAATCTGCTAATGTTTTTCATTTCTATGTCTAGTGTCGGGTGCAAAAATAATCGATGATTTCAAGTAAAAATGCTTTTTGCCAATAATTCGGACCTTTAATGAGTTGTTTGTTTGTAATGTATTGTATTTTAGTAAAATAAATAATGATATTTATTCTGTTGTTAAGAATAAAAATACATTATGAATTGAGGAATGTATTTTGAAAATAATTTAAATTGCTGGTTGTGAATGTTATATGCAATATTTATGCTTTGTGTTTGGTGTTATTGTCAATTACGAGTTGCACTTAATACCCCAAAAACGGGCGTAATATAGATATATATTAGGTTTGCGACTGCCATTTATCAGTTTCTGCTTATGCAGTTTCTCGTGGTTTTTTAGCAAAAAAATACGTTTCTTTGCAAATCTTTTTTAAAGATGACTAAAAAGTGCTAATTTGGTGCTTTTAGTTGTTATTTCTGTGAAAGATTCAACGAAATATTATATTGTCAATTCTTCTAAAACATCATTACGATGAGTTATCTTGAATTTAACAAAAAGGAACTTGTAAACCTTGAGAATTCATTGACAAAAGAGGTGTTGAGGACCAATCGCGCAGGCTCGTTTTCTTGCACAACATTGATTGGTTGCAACACACGCAAATATCACGGTTTGCTTGTTTGCCCATTGCCCCAAGTCGATGGAGGACGTCACGTGTTGCTGTCTTCCCTTGACGAAACAATCATTCAGCACGAACACGAATTTAATTTGGCATTGCACAAATACGAAGGTGACAATTATGAACCTAAAGGTCATAAATACGTAACCGAGTTCATCACAAATCCTATACCTACTTTGATATATGGAGTTGGTGGTGTAGTGCTTTCAAAGGAAAAAATATTGGTCAGCAGTGAGTCGCGAATCTTGATTCGTTACACATTGCTCGACGCCCATAGCCAGACAAAGATACGTTTCAAGCCATTCCTCGCTTTCCGTAACATTCACGCATTGAGCAAGGCAAATTTGGATGCAAATACCAAAGTCCGTGAAGTTGACAATGGCATTGCTTCTTGTATGTATCAAGGGTATCCTGATTTGTACATTCAATGTTCAAAGAAGTGCGATTTCGTTTCCGCACCTGATTGGTATTACAATATTGAGTATATACTTGAACAAAAGCGTGGATATGATTTCAAGGAAGACTTGTTTGTCCCCGGCTACTTTGAAACAACAATCGCCAAGGGCGAAAGCATCATAGTTTCGGCAGGTTTGAGTGAAGTAAATGCCCGTACGTTGAAGGCAAAATTCAATTCAGAGGTGAGCAATCGCGTGCCTCGAAACAGTTTCGAGAACTGCCTTATCAACAGTGCCGAGCAGTTGTATCTATGTGAAGGCAAGGAGACACGCATTCTTGCTGGTTATCCGTGGCTTCCAGCGCGTACGCGCGATGCTTTGATTTCATTGCCAGGACTTCTTTATAAGAGCGACAATCCAAAAATCTATAAGAGCATCTTGTCGACACTGTTCAATCAAATGAGTGGTTGCCTTACAAACCAAAGCACAAATATCAACGATTATGCCGATTGCAAGTCGGACGTTCCATTGTGGATGGTCTGGAGTATACAACAGATTGATAGGCAATATCCTGAATTTGAGATTTGGAAAGAATATGGCAAGGATGTCAAGAAGATTTTGAATGGATATCTTACCCATTCCACTTGCTTCCGTATTGATGAAAACGGATTGATTTACAATTTGTTTGATACTGTGTCTAACACCTGGATGAATGCAAGCATACAAGGGCGTCCAGTGTTGCCACGTAACGGCTATGCTGTTGAAACAAATGCTTTGTGGTACAATGCCATAATGTATGCCGTTGAAAAATGCAAGTCTGCTGGCGACAAGACATTTGGAAAGAAATGGGAAGAATTGGCTGAAAAAGTCAAGAGTAATTTCAATTCTGTTTTTTGGAATGAAGAACGCGGATATTTGGCTGATTACGTTACTTATAACGAGGTGAATGCCCAGGTCCGTCCAAATCAGTTGATTGCTTGCGCTCTTGAATATTGTATGCTCGACAAACATCAGATTAAGGCAGTGTTGCGTGTTACTGAAGAGCAACTTATGACGGCATACGGCATACGCTCGTTGTCGCCTAGTGACCCTCATTATGCATCACATTATCGTGGCAACCAAGACCAGCGTGAATATGCGGCTTACAATGGTTCTGTTTGGCCGTGGTTGTTCGCCGTTTATATTGATGCTCTTGCTAAAATTCAGCCACGTCAGGTTGTTTCGACAGCCGAGAAGTTCCTTGAGACATTCGAGAACGAAATGACAACTGCCGGCATTTGCTGCATATCGGAACTTTACCATGGCGACCCACCTTATCATGGCAAGGGTGCCATATCATTTGCAATGAGCACTTCTGCAATGTTGCGGTTGATGAAACTTGTAAACGATGCTAATGAGTCTGAAAATTAAACCATTTAATTAACTTAACATACCCATAATGAAAGTCTTAATGTTTGGGTGGGAGTTTCCACCACACATATCCGGAGGTTTGGGCACGGCATGTTACGGCCTTACCAAAGGAATGTCAAAGATTGATGACCTCGAAGTCATTTTCGTCGTTCCAAAGGCATATGGCGACGAAGACCAAGAGGCTGTCAAACTCGTTGGGGCGGGTAATATTCCTTTGAGGATTACAAGGGCAGAATATCATTCCAACCAAATCAAAAACCTTGAGTATCTTGAGGTTGGGTCTAATTTGGTTCCTTATTCCACACCTGAAGAGTTTTACTCGTTGAAAAGAGACAAACGCTTTAGTAGCAAGCATTTTGTCGAGGTGGGTGAGTCGGGATGCATACCATTTACCGGCAAATATGGCGACAACCTTTTTCAGGAAATATATTATTATAGCCTGATTGCCGAACAGATTGCTACAATGTACGATTTTGACATTATCCATGCCCATGATTGGCTTGCTTATCCTGCCGGAATGGCTGCAAAACGTGTATCTGGAAAACCGCTTGTAGTGCATGTTCATGCCACCGATTTCGACCGTAGCGGTGGTAGTGTGAATCCTGCAGTCTACAATATCGAAAAGGCTGGCCTTGGTGCTGCCGATAGGGCTATAACGGTGAGCAATTTGACACGTGATATCGTAATCAATAAATATGGTCAATCGCCAGACAAGGTAGTAACCGTTTATAATGCAGTTGAACCTAATTTGAAGGCGCTTAATCGTCAAAAGAAAGGCTTTGATGAGAAGGTTGTTACGTTCCTTGGACGCATCACAATGCAAAAAGGTCCTGAATTCTTTATTGAAGCAGCATACAAGGTCCTTAAACGCATGGACAATGTCCGTTTTGTCATGGCCGGTAGCGGCGATATGATGAACAAGATGATTGAACGTGCCGCCAGCCTTGGCATTATGGACCGTTTCCACTTTACAGGCTTCCTTCGTGGTGACGCTGTATTCCGTATGTTCAACTATAGCGATGTCTATATCATGCCTTCTGTTTCCGAACCATTCGGTATTTCGCCGCTTGAGGCAATGCAGTCTGGCGTTCCGGTCATCATCTCAAAACAGTCAGGCGTGAGCGAAATCTTGAAACATGCCATCAAGATTGATTTTTGGGATATCGACAAGATGGCAAATGCAATTTATGCCTTGCTAAATTATCCTGCTCTGGCCCAGACAATTGGAGAAAATGGCTTGAACGAAGCCAACAGCCTGCGTTGGGAAGAATCGGCAAAGCATGTTTACAATGTTTATAAATCAGTATTAGAAAAGTAACCTCATAAAATTTGGAACTATGAAGCATTTATGTCTTTATTTTCAGGTTCATCAACCATTCCGTTTCCGTAAGTATTCATTCTTTGACATCGGCAGTGACCATTATTACTACGATGATTATCTAAATGAATCAATTCTGCAAAAGGTGGCTCACAACTGCTATTTGCCTACTAATGAGTTGTTGCTCAAGTTGATAGAAAAACACGGACGTAACTTTAAGGTTACATTCTCAATTACAGGTATAGCTCTTGACCAGTTCGAACTTTATGCCCCTGAGGTTATCGAAAGTTTCCAACGTTTGGCAAAGACAGGGCAAGTTGAATTTCTTGCAGAAACTTATTCACATTCATTGGCGTCTCAAGCCAATCTTGATGTGATGAAGAAACAGGTGAAAGAACATTCCGCCAAAATTGAAAAACTATTCGGCCAGAAGCCAAAAGTGTTCCGTAATACTGAGTTGATTTATTCTGATGAGGTTGGCGCTGCCGTTTACAATATGGGTTTCAAGGGCATGCTTACTGAAGGTGCCAAGCATATTTTAGGTTGGAAATCACCTAATTTCCTATACTATAATGCCAAGGAGCCACAGCTGAAGCTGTTGTTGCGCAACTATATGCTTAGCGACGACATTTCATTCCGTTTCTGTGCCAAGAATTGGACGGCAGAGTCTTATGCCGCAAAATTGAATGAGGTGTCAGATAAAGAAGAGGTTGTCAACTTGTTTATGGATTATGAAACATTTGGTGAGCATCAAGAGGCAGAAACTGGTATATTCCAATTTTTGGAGCATTTGCCAAGTGCAGTGTTGAATCAGACTGATTTCCGTTTTGCAACACCATCTTCAATCATAAAGAATGTGCAGCCAGTTGCGGCAGTCAATGTGCCTTACCCAATTTCATGGGCTGATGAAGAACGTGATATTACTGCATGGCTTGGTAACAATATGCAAAATGAGGCTTTCAGCAAGTTGTATGCATTGACAGACAAAATCGCACAAATCAAGGACCCTCAGATACTTCAAGATTGGGAATATCTGCAAACCAGTGACCATTTCTACTATATGTCTACAAAGTGGTTCAGCGATGGCGAGGTTCATGCATATTTCAACCCATACAAAACCCCTTATGATGCATTCATCAACTATATGAATGTGTTGACAGACTTTACCTTGCGTGTGAACAAGGCACTTCCAAATTCTGAAGTAAGGACTTGCCGCGATGTTGAAAAACTGCAAGATATGGTCATTGCACAACAGGCAGAGATTAAAAAATTGAAATCGAAACCTAAAAAGGCTAAGACTGAACAGAAATAACAAATTTTAATTCATTTTGGTTTAATGGGTAATTCAATAAAACCAGGATTCTTATTCGAGACAAGTTGGGAGGTTTGCAACAAGGTGGGAGGCATTCACACTGTCATTACTTCCAAAATGCCGAACGAATATGCCGAATATGGTGATAACATTATATTTATAGGTCCAGATTTGGTGAAGGAGGGCAGTAACCCTGAATTCATTGAAGACAAGAATCTTAATGCTGATTGGAAGAAGGTTGCGGAAAACGAAGGCCTGCGTTTGAAAATTGGCCGTTGGAATGTGGCGCATAAACCTATTGCCATATTGATTGATTATACCGTTTTTGTTGGCATTAAAGATAAATTGTTGGCTTCGTGGTGGGAGACATACAAACTCGATTCCATTACAGGCGAATGGGAATATATTGAGTCTGTATTGTTTGGATATGCTGCTGGCAAGGTAATTGAAAGTTACAGAAATTATTATCTGGAAAATGTGCCCGTAGTTGCCCAATTCCATGAATGGCAGACAGGTTCGGGTATTCTGTATCTCGACCGTGCTTGTCCACAAGTGGCTACTGTGTTTACAACACATGCAACAGTTCTCGGTCGCTCTGTGGCTGGCAATGGTTTCCCATTGTACAAAAGCCTTGGAACATTCGAGCCAGAGCCTCGTGCCCGTGAATTAGGTGTCATGGCCAAACATTCATTGGAAAAAACAGCGGCGCATGTTGCATCTGTATATACAACCGTAAGTAAAGTCACAGCCAACGAGTGCAAGATTTTGCTGAACAACGAGCCGGACGCTGTTACACCTAATGGATTCGCATTGAATCATTTGCCACCGTTCAATGCTTCAACATCTAAGAATGCCCGTAAAAAATTGGCTGAGGTTGCAGAGGCTATGACTGGCAACAAATGTGACAATGAGACTTTGTTCGTGGCAATATCTGGCAGATACGAATTTAAGAACAAGGGCATCGACATATTTATTGATGCTCTCGGAAAACTTAATGAACGTAGTGGTTACAAGCATAATATTGTAGGCTTCATTTTGGTTCCAAACAATAATTACGGGCCATGCAAAGGATTGATTGAAAGAATGGAAAACGCAAATGCGCGCATTCTCGATGAACGCATAACCACTCATTTGCTAAATCCAAATTATTATGATCCAGTTATTGACAAGACTCGTCAGTTGAAATTGTGGAACAATATAGGTCAAAATGTTAATGTCATATTAGTGCCAGTTTACTTGAATGGCAACGACGGCATTTTCAATATGTCGTACTACAATCTGTTAAGCGGCTTTGATTTGACGGCATTCCCATCATATTATGAGCCATGGGGTTATACTCCGCTCGAGAGCATAGCTGTTGGTGTTCCTACTGTTACAACAAGTCTTGCTGGTTTTGGCCAGTGGATGTCAAAACAGACCAACGGCATTGATGATGGCATTGCTGTAATTAAACGTACTGAAGACAATTATTGGGATGTGGTTGACGAGTTGGTAACCATTATCGACAATGTATATCACAGAAATAACTCTGATCGAGCCAAACTGCGCCAAAAGGCAAAAGAACAGGCGTCAGAAATTAGTTGGGACAATCTGTTCCATTTCTATACCGAGGCATACGAAAAGGCGCTGAGCCTATCGCTTTGCCGACTTGATACGCAAAAAAATCACACAAATAATAATATAAACATTAGAAAGAAACTTATGAGTAACGAACCAATTTGGAAAAAAATGGTTATCCATTCTGATCTTCCTGAAAGACTCAAGAATTTGGATAAGCTTGCTAATAACTTGTGGTGGTGCTGGAACTATGAGGCTATTGAAATGTTCAAGTACATAGATCCGGAATTGTGGCAGAAAGTTGAGAAAAACCCAATTGCATTGCTGAAAGTTGTGTCAACCGCACGTCTTGAAGAGTTGGAAAAGGACGCAGCATTCTTGGCAAAATTTGATAGAGTTTCAAAGAATTTCGCAGAGTATATGAATGTCAGCCCGCGTGCCGACATGCCTCTTGTCGGTTACTTCAGCATGGAGTACGGCTTGACTGATAATCTAAAGATTTTCTCTGGTGGTTTGGGCATTTTGGCTGGCGACTATCTGAAAGAGGCTAGTGATTCAAATATGCCAATGGTTGGTATAGGATTCCTGTATAAATATGGTTATTTCACTCAGGAATTGACAGTCTCTGGCGAGCAACAGGCAAGTCTTGTTCCTCAAAATATGGACAATCTGCCAATTTCAGCAGTCCTCGATGAATTTAAGCGTCCTTTGACTGTATCGCTAAACTTGCCAGGCCGCATGGTGCAAGCCCGTATCTGGAAAGTTCAAGTTGGACGTATTCCTTTGTACTTGCTTGATACTGAATGGCCTGACAATAGCCCTGAAGATCGTACTATAACACATCAGCTTTATGGAGGTGATTGGGAAAATCGTCTGAAACAGGAAATGTTGCTTGGCATGGGTGGCATTCGCGCGCTTAAGGCAATGAACATCAAGCCAGATGTTTTCCATTGCAATGAGGGACATGCTGCAATGATTAATGTTGAACGCTTGTCTGACTACGTTCAACATGAGAACCTTACATTTAGCGAAGCTTTGGAGGTTGTACGTTCATCATCGTTGTTTACAACACATACACCTGTTCCTGCTGGTCATGATGCATTCGACCAACAAATGATCCGTACTTACTTGCGTCCTGTTCCAGAACGCCTTAAGGTTGATTGGGATACATTCATCAATCTTGGACTTGCACCTGACGGTAAATTTTCAATGAGTGTATTGGCTACACGAACTTCGCAGGAAATGAATGGTGTCAGCATGTTGCATGGCGACGTGACCAAGGAAATGTTCAAGTACATGTGGCCAGGTTTCTCTACAAACGAATTGTATATCAATTACGTGACTAATGGTGTCCACATGCCTACATGGGCTGCAAAGGAATGGCGTCGTCTGTATGAAAGCACATTTGGCGATGGCTTTATGCAGGATCAATCCAACACCAAGTACTGGGAGAAGATTTTTGATGTTCAAGATGGTGTTATTTGGGATTTGCGCAACCAATTGCGTAAGAAACTGATCGACTATGTAAAGACTCGTTTCGAGAAGAGTTCCATCATGCGTCACGAGAGTCCGAAATATGTTGTTGAAACACTCAGCAAAATTAACGAACACACACTTACGATTGGTTTTGCCCGTCGTTTCGCCACATATAAGCGTGCTCATTTGTTGTTCAGCGATATTGACCGTTTGGCAAAGATTGTCAACGATCCACAACGTCCTGTTCAATTCCTGTTTGCTGGCAAGGCTCACCCACATGATAAGGCAGGTCAGGATTTGATTAAGAACATTGTCGAAATATCACGCCGTCCTGAATTTGTCGGCAAGATTTTGTTCTTGGAAAATTATGACATGGACTTGGCAAAACGTCTTGTGCGTGGTGTCGATGTTTGGTTGAACAACCCAACACGTCCTTTGGAGGCCAGTGGTACCAGTGGTCAGAAGGCTGAGATGAATGGAGTGTTGAATTTCAGCGTCCTTGATGGATGGTGGGTTGAGGGCTATAAGGAAAAGGCTGGTTGGGCACTTCCTCAGGAACAGACATACCAAAACCATCAGTTCCAGAATGAACTTGATGCCGCATCTATCTACAGCATTCTTGAAAATGAGATAATACCATTGTTCTATCAGCGCAATGCTTTTGGTATCCCAACAGAATGGGTACAATATATCAAGCGTTCAATTGCAGGTATTGCACCTCATTTCACGACAAAACGTATGCTTGACGATTATATCAACAAGTATTATTCAAATTTGTACAAGCGTAGCAGCAAGATAATTGCAAACAACTTTGAGATTGCACGCAGTTTGGCAAGTTGGAAAAACAAGGTTTATGAAAATTGGGATAAGATTGAAATTGTATCAGTTGACTTCCCAAGTACATTGAAGACAGAGTTTAAGACAGGCCAAAATTATCATGGTGAAGTTGTTGTAGATATCAAAGATTTGGATATCAACGATATAGGAGTGGAGGTGGTTATTATGGACCAGAATTGTACAAAATTGATGGATAGGAAAGAGTTGAAGTTGAACAAGAACGTCAATTCCATGGCATTCTTTGATATCGACTTTAAGCTTGACCATCCTGGCTCGTATGATTATGGTGTAAGGTTGTTTGCCAAGAACGTTGACCTACCACATCGTCAAGATGTGCCATTGTTGCGTTGGGTATAATGAATGTAATTAGATATATAGGCGGAAGTTACCATATTCCGCCTATATATATTTTTTTTTATAGAAATTTCAAAACCGCATATATATAAACATGCTTGTGTTCATATTAAAACTTCGATTTTTTTCTTGATAAGGGTACAATAAATGGATATTTTTATTTCCTTTGTGCCGTGAAAAAGATTTTTTTTTCAAAGCGTTCTGTTTTCGTATGTATGGTTTGCAGCTTGAATGCTGTTGATAATTGAATTTGAGATTTATTATTATATTTTTTATTATTAACAATTAAATTTTATTTATCGTGAGAAAATTTACTATGCTATTTGTAGCCACTGTTGCTGCAATGTCTGTAAATGCACAAGGTTCTTATGATTTGTCATTGGTTTCTAAAGTGAACATTGGCGCGCAAAAGGATCAATTTGTTGCTTCTACCGTCGATAATGATGGTGTAGTTGTAATTAAAACAGGTGACAAGGTCGCAAATAATTGGGATAACCAATTTTTTGTTTCTGCTCCTGAAGTGATTGCAGTAGGTACTCCTTTTACATTCTCAATGGATGTTAAGTCTGTTTCTGCTACAGTTTTTAGTTCGCAAACACACAACAATCCAGGTGATTATGTTGGTAATTTGAGTTTCAATGTAGCAACTTCTGCTGAATGGTCTACATATACTGCCGTTGGTGTAGTTGCTGGTAGTGTTAAAACTTTAGCATTTAATTTGAATGATGGAGATGGTGCTGCTAACGAATTCCAGTTCAAGAATATTACATGGGCTCCATTTTCAGCTTCTTATACAGTTGATACTTTGACATTCAATTACAATGGTGATTTGAAGGCTGAAAACTTCATGGTATTCACTAGCTCAGTTTCTACTACTGCTTCTGAATTCAATTCTGTTTCAGCTTCTCTAATATCTTCAGTATCATCAACTGTTGCATTCTCTTCTGTTTCTACAACTGTATTTGCTTCAGTTTCAAAAACTCTTATAGACAACAAGACAATCACTCCAGTTGATTTCGAGTTGGATGGTAATAAGTTGAAGCTTGCTAATGAATTTGGTGAAAATGACTCCGAAATTAAAACAGAAGTAGAGACAGAAGGTAAAGTTAATTTTAACTCCAGCTTCTTAATAGATGCTCTCAACTATTTCGTGGTTAAGGCTCAATATGTTAAACCAACAGTTAATCCTGCAGTAAATGAGAATGTAGTTGCTGAGTTCTCAGTATATCCTAACCCAGTAAATGACGTATTGAACGTTGCTTGCGAGGCTGGTGTTGCTAACGTAGCTATCTTCGATGTAGCAGGTCGCATGGTTAAGGTATCTAACGAAGACGTTATCAACGTAGCTGACTTGAAGGCTGGTTTGTACATCGTTAAGGTTACTGACATGAACGGTGCTAATGGTACTACTAAGATTATGAAATAATCAGAGTAAATCATAAATTGAAAAAGGTCGCAAGTTTCTTGCGACCTTTTTTGTTTTTATATGTTTATGACTCTGAAATCTCTGACTGTTGTTCACACTTGTCATTACAGGAATAAACTCATTTATCACACTGTTTGGTCAATTATTCGTTCGTATTGTTTGCGCTTGTATGCCAAACGTGTCTGTGAGTTAATGTAAATGTATGTTGTAAATTTATAATGGATTGGAATGATAAACTGAATGCATTCAGTTTATTATATTATACGTACGTTGTCGCCAAAGCGTATTGAGTGTTGTTGGCTTCTATTCGCCTAATCTTATTGCCCGTATTACGTTTTTGATTTTGGCAATGTTTGACAGCAAGATTTCGAGTTGGGCTGTGCTGTTTATGAACACAGAAATATTTGCATTGAATATGCCGTCTTTTGTGTTGACAGATATTGAACGTAGGTTGACGTTCTCACTTTTTGTAATCACTTCTGAAATGTGATTTACCACGCCATTTTTGTCAAAGCCTGTTACAATTATATCAGCTTTGAATACTGATGCCTTTTCATTGTCATTCCAACGCGCCTTTACTATTCTATAAGGGTATTTTGAAAAGAGGTCCTTGGCATTGGGGCAGCCTTGCCTGTGTATTTGTATTCCTCTGTCAACAGTGACAAATCCAAATATCTTGTCTCCTGGAATTGGATGACAGCAGCGTGCGAGTTTGTAGTCAACGTTAACAAGGTCGCGGTCGATGACAAGCGAATCGTCCGTTTCTATTGGCTCTGCCAGATATTCCTCGTTGGTTTCGCTTGTTTCGATTCCTTGCTCTTCATCATTTGTGTTCTGCAGATAATCACGAATGTCGCGCAAGTCAATTTTCTCGTCAGCAATGTCTTGGTAAAAATCGAGGGCCAGTTTGTACTTGAAATGGGTTATCATTTGCATTATCATCTGGTCGTTGAAATCAAGTTTCAATTGCAGAACTTTTCTTTCAAGCATTTCCTTGCCAATTTCGGCATTTCTGAATGTCTCTTCGTTTATTGCTCTTCGAATTCTATTCTTGATTTTTGGACTGACAGCTATGTTTATCCATTCTATGTTTGGCTTTTGTGTTTTTGATGTCAGTACTTCAACAGTATCGCCATTGTTTATCTTGTGTCGAATGGGGACTATCTTCCCGTTTACTCGGGCACCTGTACAAGTGTTTCCAAGATTGCTGTGGATTGAATAGGCAAAGTCAAGTATTGTTGCCCCTTGACGTAATTTTATAATGTCCCCTTGAGGTGTAAATGCGAATATGTTGCTGACTTGCTGCTGACCAGATTGTTGTTTCATTTCGCTGTCGAAAGAGTCGATGTTGTTTCGCTCAAGTATGTTGCGAATATTGCTAATCCACTTGTCATGCGACAGGTCCTTTCCTGATTCCTTGTATTTCCAGTGCGCGGCATTGCCTTTTTCTGCAATTTCGTCCATTCTGCGAGTGCGTATCTGAACTTCAACCCAATGGTTGTCTGGACCCATTACGGTTGTGTGCAACGATTCGTATCCGCTTGGCCGTGGTGTGGAAATCCAGTCTCGAAGTCGGGTAGGGTTGGGTGTGTAGATGTTGGTTATTAGACTATATACGTTCCAGCATTCTTCTTTTTCCTTTTGTGACGGGATATTGTCAAGAATCACCCTTATGGCAAACAGGTCGTATATTTCTGAAATGTCGACATTCTGCTTTTTGATTTTGCCATAAATTGAATTGACGGATTTTGGTCTGCCTTTGATTTCGTATTCATATCCATTGCTCTGTAGCACATTGTTGATAGTCTGTTTGAACTTGTCAATGTATTGCTCGCGTTTGCTTTTGGTTTCGTTGAGTTTGCGTGCTATGCCATAATACATTTCTGGCTCAAGTATTTTGAGCGAGACGTCTTCCATTTCGGTTTTAATGTGATAAAGACCCAGCCGATGGGCAATGGGTGCATATAGCAGACGTGTGTTTTGAGCAATTTTCAACTGACGTTCTTGGCTGAATTGTTTTATTGTGCGAATTTTGTCGAGTGTGTCGGCGAGCTTGAGCAGTATGGCTCTGACGTCGTTTGAAATGGTAAGTACGAGTGCTATGTAGTTTTCACTGTTCAGTTGCAGTTTTTCTTTGTGAAGCAGGCTGATTTTCTGCATCTCACTAATAACTGACAGGATATCGTTGCCGAATTGTTGACATATCTGTTCCTTGTCATGTTCATTGTTTCCAATAGTGCCGTGGAGTATGGCGGAAATAATAGATGTGTCGCTGTGGCTAATCTCACTTGCTACAATTGTAGCCACCCTAATTGCATGCGTGTAGGCAGATTCACCAGTCTCAAGTATTTTGTTGGTTAGATGCTCTTTGGCAAAGAAACAGGCAGCCTTTATTTTTTCAATGGATTGATTGTTGCAATCTGTCAATTGATTAAAAAGTTGTATTTCAAGTTCTTCGGCTGTCATAATATAGTATGGCAGTTAAATGCGGCTTATCCCAACTTAAATCCAATAACCATCATGTCGTCTAGCTGGTTATATTTTGTGCCTCGCCATTCAAGAATGTTCTGTTTCAGTAATTCGCATTGCTTTTCGGCTGGTTCATTGTGGATTTGCATCAGGTATTTGTAACCCATTTACAGTTGGTGTTGCACAGGGCTTAGCAGGGCTTCCTATGTTCTCAGGAATGTGGCTTAGAGCAGTAGCATTTATTCTAATATTTATAGCATTAATAATCTTCCTTAGAATGCATGCAAAGAAAATTGAAAAGCCTATCCAGATGGAAGGGGCAGGAAGTGACTTCGTTAAAGATAATAAGATGAACAGAGGCTTAGCCTTATTTGCTGGAATTTTAGGATTTGGCATTCTATGTGTTCTTTCATCAACATTTATTAAAGCTATCCAGGACTACACTATGATAATAGTTGCAG
>CALABN010000040.1 GCA_937885735.1 uncultured Bacteroidota bacterium
AATACAAGGTCGATTCCCGCTTTGGTCCATTTGCTGTTGTCAAGGTATGGATGCAGACAGTCGCGCAACGAAGGTTTTACGGAATCTGCCTTGTTGTATGACAAAGAGTCGCCAAAGGCATTGTAAAGCATATCAAGAACCCTTGTGGCGCAGTTGTCGAAGAAGAAATCGTACTGATAGTCACAGTTTTCGGGTTTGTTGTTCTCGTTCAGCAAGTCAAACAGGTGTTGGCGTTGCTCGAGCGAAAGGTTGAGCCTTTGTGCCAGAACCTGCCTGCCTCTATACTCGTAGGAAATGACAAATCGGTCGAACGATTCGGAAGTGAGTTGGTACAGCAACTTTCCTGCGCAAAACTTGAGGTAGAAATGTGGCGTGTTGAAACTGAAAGTCCCGTAGTTGAAGACCTCGTCAATTTTTTGTTTTGGGTCGATTACGCCGATTGCCGTATGTCCGAATTGCGAGTAAAGTTGGTTGCCAGGCGCGCAGGTGTAGATTTCAATGTACGAGTCGTCGCTCAATGGGCGATAGTCATAATTGCTGGCTTTGACTGAAATAGCCGTAAGACACAATACTGCAAAAACGAATATCCTTTTCATTTTTAAATAATTAATCAATGCTTTTCCGATATTTCTTTATCACTTCGGGTATCGAAGAAAAACTATTTTCGAGCAATTTGTCGATGTTGTCGGGCTTTGCCCAAATGGCGTCGGTGATGTCCTCTTCGGTTTGAGGCTTCAATGCCGAAGGCCCGTTGTAATTCATTAGGTACCAGTCGGTTGATTTCAGTATTGGCTTGCCGTCGAGCCAGTAGGTGTGGTATGTGGTGCAGATGAGTTTGTCAATCTGCATACCGCTTATCCCGCATTCTTCCTCAACTTCGCGCACAGCGCCACATTCGCTTGTCTCGCCAGGTTCGATGTGGCCTTTCGGAATGTCCCAAAACCTTTTTCTTTTTATAAAGAGAAAATTTCCGTCGGCATTGGTGACAAGCCCGCCTGATGCGCGACGCACCTCAAACATTGAACAGAAGTCGGTCCAACATTTTTCAACGTTGCCACACATTATCCTTACGTGATGATTGTCCTTCTTCTCGATAAAGTCGAACAGAAACGACTTGAAATCATCGCGGTCAGTGTATTTGTATAAAATTGTCGTTTTTCGCTTCAAATCGGGATTATTAGTAAAGACTAAAACATTCCCGAAAAAGAAAACTTTGTATTTTTGCGCCATTATGGAAACAGTAAATCAAATTCAACAAAACGTTGCTTCATATTTGTTACAAATAAAAGCAATTAAACTGTCACCGTCAAACCCATTTACGTGGGCTTCGGGACTAAAATCGCCTATCTACTGCGACAATCGCGCAACTCTTTCATTTCCAAACGTGCGCGACTACATTCGCGATTCTTTTGTGACTCTCATTAAGCAGAAATATCCTGATGTTGAGGTAATTGCAGGCGTTGCAACAGGCGCCATTGCTCACGGCATTTTGGTTGCAGAGGCTATGAACCTGCCTTTTGTGTATGTTCGTAGCGATGCCAAAAAACACGGTATGTGCAATCAGGTTGAAGGTTGCCTTCAGCCAGGCCAGAAGGTTGTCGTAATCGAGGATTTGGTTTCGACAGGCGGAAGCAGTCTTGTGGCTGTTGAGGCTTTGCGCAATGCTGGTGCCGAAGTGTTGGGCCTTTACGCCATTTTCACTTACGGGTTCAAGCGTGCATTCGATGCCTTTGATGAGGCAAAGTGCAATCTTGACACTTTGAGCAACTACGATGCCCTTTTGGAAAATGCCTTGAAGAGCGGTTATATCAAGGACGAACAACTGGAGGCTTTGAAGAAATGGCGTCACGCTCCCGAAGAGTGGGCTTAGCCGTTGATTGACAATAACAAAAAAGGAACGGCGAAACCCGTTCCTTTTTTTTGTCTGTATAAACTGAAAGTGTTGAAAAACAGTATGAATGGTCTTGCCGTGTATTCTTAATGTCACAATTCAACATCGACAAGTTCAACGTCGAATATCAAGGTGGCGAATGGTGGAACAGGTCCAACCTGCTCATCGCCGTAAGCCAGTGGCGACGGGATTA
>CALABN010000041.1 GCA_937885735.1 uncultured Bacteroidota bacterium
GTGCGGGCACTGTTGACGACTGACACCCATAAAGATACCGATAAAAAACAAAAAGTGCCGAAAAGTTCATTTAACCCATTTTGTTATTTTTATTTATCAAACGGTGAATTTATAGAACTCACCTTAAAACGATGATTCTATTGAAAAACCTCTGCTTTGATAATGATGCAAAAATCGAAAAAAAACAATAAGTTTGAAAGCATAAAAAGGTGCCGAAGCATCATCTTTTTGCCGGCTGGCATTTTGCGCGGGAAAAAGGCGGATGCGGGCAATGGTTTTAATCTTATGTTGAATCGTATTGAAGAATGAAGCCACAGACACTTGTAACCATAGTTTTGGCAGTGGCGTTGCTTTTCGCCATAGTGAAAATTGTTAACGATGAAAGTGATATGAAAGGAACAGAAGGCAATGCCGATGCCATTATCGGCAACATCATGACGCGTACCAGCATCCGAGCCTTTACTGACGAGCCGGTTGCTGACAGCCAGATAGAGACAATCTTGCGGGCGGGAATGGCTGCACCGTCGGCATTGAACAGCCAACCGTGGAAGTTTGTTGTAGTCAAGAATCGTAGTTTGCTTAAGCGCATTGCCGACTCGCTGCCAAATTCGCGCACTGCCACGGCACCGTGCGCCATTGCCGTTTGTGGCGACATGGAAAAGACACTTGACGGTATAAATGCCGATTTCTGGATTCATGACTGTTCAGCATCAGCCCAAAACATTCTGCTGGCTGCGCACGCATTGGGTTTGGGTGCCGTCTGGACTGGCGTGTACCCCAATATGGACCGTGTGCGCAAGGCGCAGTTGTTGCTCAATTTGCCCGATTCACAGATAGTGCTTTGCATTATTCCTGTGGGGCATCCAGCCGAATCGCCTGCGCCAAAGGACAAGTGGAATGCCGGCAATTACAGAGTGATTGAATGATTTTTTTTACATATTTAATTTAGTATCAATATGAAACGTACGTTTTTCCTTTTGTTGGCGGTGGCATCGTTGATGTCGAGTTGCGCCATAGTCGATTCTTCTGAAGCAGGAATCAAGTTTAAGAAATTCGCAGTGTCGGAGCAGGGTGAGTTGCAGGCCGTTCCTATCACAGGTTGGGTGCTTTACAACCCTATAACCACGTCGGTATATTCTTATCCAGTCAACATTCAGCGTGTCGATTACAGCCCATTCACCGTGACAACCAAGGACGCCGCAGTGTTCAAGATGGACCCGCGTTTGGCTTACCAAATCCGTCGCGACATGGTTGTGAAGGTTTTCAGCAAGTACCGTGTAGGCTTGCGCAAAATTGAGGACGGCTATATGAAGACCGTTATTTATGATGCCTATCGTATTACGGCAAACCGCTATACATCAGATGAATTGATGGCAAGCCGTGCCCAGTTTGAGGCTGAAGTCAGAGTGATGCTCGACAGCGCACTGCTCAACGAGGGATTCATGGTTTCTGAATTTACATCGCAGATAACTCCGCCAGAATCGTTGTCGGCTGCCATAGAGGCCAAGAATAACGCCATTCAGGAGAGTCTGAAGGCCGAAAATGAGGTTAAGAAGGCCGAAGCACAGGCAAAAATTGCCATTGCACAGGCTGAAGGTGAGGCAAGAGCTTTGAAAATCAAGGCTGACGGTGAGGCTTACTACAACCGTACAGTGGCTGCCAGTCTTAATGCGCTTTTGGTTCAGCAATATGCTCTTGAACGTTGGGACGGCAAGTTGCCTGAATACACAGGCGGCAATACAATTCCCATGATAAACCTGAGCACGAAATAGACTGAGTTCATACCCCGCATATGCCCTGAAGGCCTTTGGCTTTCGGGGCTTTTTTTTGTTGAGGCAAGTGTGTGTGATGTTGAAAATATCCGTAGTGGAAACTATGAAAGTCGCCGGTCCGTCATTGTCGAATGCCAAACGGGCATTTGGCTTGCAATTTTGTCATTATGAATAAAAACGGCGTTTAGTCTGCAATAAACTTATTGACAGAAATCAATATGCCAGTTTTTTTTGCTATTATTGTTGATGCCTCTGTGTCGGCGTCTTGCAAAATTGAACGAGTTATGAATGATTTTTTCTACTTGCTTACAGATAGCCCTTTGAAGGGTATCTTATTCAACTTGTCGGTGCTCATCATTTCAATCCTGATTTTCGATTTTATACTGTTGCGCATTTTCCGTCGCAATCAGTCCGAATTCAACAAGTTGTTCCGTAGCCAGATAAAGACGACTCATTCAGAGATGCTCATCTACAACTATCGTCGTGACCGTTTTGTGTGCGTTTCAAGTGGGCAGTCGTTCTTTTCAGGGTTGACACTCAGTCAGTTTGTTTGCCAGTTTGTCGAGAGCGAGATGCTTGTGAAGCGTTTTGGACAAATGCGTGCCACCTATGCCGATTACCAGTCATTTATATGTACGCGCATTGACGGCAAGACTAATGTGATTTTGTATGTGCATCCCATAAAACGGTTTGGAAAAGTACGTCAGATAGATATCATCTTGCGTGAAAACGACATTTTGAAAAATGATATCAAAAAACTGTCGTTCAGCGATTTCCGTTCGCTGTTCGATTTGGTTTCCACAGGATTCATCTTTTGCGAGGCCGACGGCACAATTATTGACGTCAACAAGTCGGCCATGAATATTTTCGGTATTCCCGACAAGGAAGAACTGCTCTTGCGCCGACTCAACATCTTCAAGGACCCTCATTACAAGGGCCCAGCCAGCATTGATGATTTCACAAACAACAGTTCGGTCTATATCGACCAGTTCGATTTTGACGCAACCTCGCATTCCGTATTCTCGCGCTGTGGCAAGTGTACGTTGGCAAACCGTTACTATAAGCTTGATTTTGAGGGGCACAGTTACATTGTCATAATCACCAACGACTTGACAGTCAATGCCGGCAACGACGTTGTTGTGGCCACTATGTACAACGAGCAACAGACCATTCTGCAAATGTCGCCCGTTGGCTACGTGATTTTCAATGTCGATGGCAAATACGAATATTCTAACAGAGCCTTCTACGACATTCTGGAAATAGCGCACCCTGAGGATTTGAATCTTGATAAAGTGTTCGAGATTTCCATATTCCCTGATGAATTCATTACCAACATTGCCTTAAACGATGTGTCGGAGGCTATGGTCCATATCGATTTTACGGACAAGATGCGTTCGGTTTTGGGGTCCACCAAGGTTGGAACCCTCGACTTGAAGGTGGTCTGCCATAGAACCAAATCATCGAACATGTCAATGTCAAATTACGTGTTCTGTGTGATTGACATGACTGAACAGGTGTTGTACGTCAAGCAGATTAAGACTCTTGACCATGACAAGGAAATGCTGATGCACATAGGCGGAATGACAGCATGGACTCAGAACCTTGTTACGGGCAAGCGCGAGCAACTGAGCGGTGTGAACATATTCCCTGAATTGTCAGACACTGAGGTGTTTGAAAAGAAGGTTCATCCATACGATGCCCAATTGATAAAACTGATTACCAAATCGTTCAAGTCGGGGCAGATGAAAGAGTCGCACAATGTGGTGCGGATAAAGAAGTCAGTGGACGATGCCGACTATTCGTTTTACGAACTTTCCATGGCCTTGAAGCAAGATAACGGCAAGCCTGTGGCCATAGGATGCATAATGCACGATGTTACAAGCCAGACACTTAACCAGCAGTTGCTTGAGCAGAGCCGTGTCCGTACACAGTTGACTGTCCAGGATGCCGATCTTGCGCAGTTCGACGTCTTTGTTGCAACCGACACCATATCTGTATATCAAAAGAATCCATTCTTCTACGACTCGAATCAGCAGTCGTTGTCGAAGATTTTTGAATACACCCATCCTGACGACCAGCAAATTGTTTTGGAGGTGATTACGAAAATTCGAGCCAAGAAAGATTTTACACAGACGTTCTACTATAGGGCCAAGAAAGGTGCCGATG
>CALABN010000042.1 GCA_937885735.1 uncultured Bacteroidota bacterium
CGTCAAGTACCCCGACAAGTACCCCGTCAAGTACCCCAACAAGCACCCCGTCAAGTACCCCGACAAGTTCTGCTGATAAGTGGCAGACTGACAACGAAAATATACTCAGGTTGATAGGTGCAATAGGCAACGAGAAATTGTCGGTAAGGGAAATGTTGTCGGCTGTTGGCTTGAAGAATCGGGAAAATTTCCTTGAGTATTCGTTGAATCCAGCATTGAAGGGAAAATTCGTGAAGATGCTGTATCCCGACAGGCCGACTCATCCGCGCCAGAAATATTTTCTGACAGTCAAGGGCTTGGCTGTGTTCGGTTCGCTTAATGGCAATTGCGAGTCTCGGTGACTGTCGTCCGTATTTCCCTGTTTTTTGGTTGCGGTCTTGATTTTTTTTTACATTTGCGCCCGAAAAATCACAATGGGGTGCCTATAAGGCTGAGATTATACCCTTTGAACCTGAACGGGTAATGCCGTCTAGGGAAAAAGCAAAAATCAAATCACCCATTGCAATAATGTTTAATCGTCACCGCAGGTGGGGTATGCTATTGCAATTGGAAAAATTTCTGAAACGCGTTTCTTTTTCAATTTGCATTGCGATGCCTGCGTGGCACAAATTTAATTGCAATGAAAAAGAACATTTTAACAGCATTGCTTCTGTTTTTCAGCGTGTTTGTGCACGCGCAGTTTTCAATTTCAGGTCACGTTTACGATAGCGGAAAGAGTCCATTGCCAAGTGTGGCTTTGCAGGTCGTCGGCACCAATTTGGGTGCCCTGACTAATTCTGATGGTGTGTATCTTATTGAAAATTTGCTAAATGGCAACTATCAACTTAAGGCGAGTTATTTAGGCTACGAACCCGAGATTGTCGATGTCAAACTTGATTCCGACAAGTCGGTTGATATTGTCTTGCAACAAAAGATATTTGTGACACAAGAAGTTATGGTGCGTTCGAGCCGTCTATCGACAGTTGCGCCAGCCACCACGTCAACTGTTGGCAAGGCCGACATCGAGGCGAATAATTTAGGTCAGGATATGCCGTTTCTTTTGTCGCTTCAGCCGTCGGTGGTCAGCACGTCCGATGCGGGTGCGGGCGTGGGTTACAGCGGTTTCCGCATTCGTGGCACTGACGAGACGCGCATCAACGTTACCATTGACGGCGTGCCGTTGAACGACGCCGAGTCGCACAGGCTTTATTGGGTGAATATGCCCGACATAGCCAACTCGCTTGAGAATGTGGAGATACAGCGTGGCGTAGGCTCGTCAACCAACGGTTCGGCATCGTTTGGCGCGTCTGTCAATATGCAAAGCCGTCACTATGAGCAAAATCCGTATGCGGTTCTTTCGTCGTCCTGTGGCTCGTTCGGTACGTTCAAGAACAGCGTCAGCGTTGGCACGGGCTTGATTGGCGGGCATTGGTCGTTTGACGCGCGCCTGTCAAAGATTGAATCCGACGGCTTCATCGACAGGGCATCGAGCCGTCTGCAGTCGTATTTCCTTTCAGGAGCCTATTATGATGAACGTACAATGTTGAAAATTAACCATTTCAGCGGAAAGGAAGTGACGTATCAGGCGTGGAACGGCGTGCCCAAGGTCAGGCTTGAGAACGACACTGCGGGAATGTTGCGCTATGGCGAGCATTGGCTATATACCGACAAGCAGGTTCAGGAGATGCTCAATTCCGATTCCCGCACATATAATCTA
>CALABN010000043.1 GCA_937885735.1 uncultured Bacteroidota bacterium
GATTTCCCTGGCAAGCAGGACGTGCTTCGCTACGTGCTTACAGCCAACGCCCCTGAGACCAAGGACAACGACTTCACCTGGAAAGATTTCCAAAACCGCAACAACAACGAGTTGGTGGCCATTCTCGGAAACTTTGTGAACCGCACTACAGTGCTTACGCAAAAATACTACGGAGGAAAGGTTCCTGCCGTGACCGAACTCACCGACTACGACAAGGCCACGCTCGCCGAACTTGCCGAATGCAAGAATCTGATTGAGCAGTCGATTGAGCAATTCCGCTTCCGCGAGGCCCTGAAGCAACTAATGGACGTGGCCCGTCTGGGCAATAAGTACCTGGCCGAAACCGAGCCTTGGAAGGTGGTGAAGACCGATGCCGAACGCGTGAAGACAATAATGAACATCTGCATACAGATTGTCGCAAACCTGTCAATCGTATGTGAGCCGTTTATGCCGTTCAGCGCCGAAAAGATGCGCAAGTTGCTCAATATTGAAAAACTTGACTGGGAACGTCTCGGCTCAGCCGACCTGGTTGCCGACGGGCACCAAATTGCAGAGCCGTTCCTGCTGTTCGAGAAGATTGAGGACGAGCCTATCAATGCACAGATTGAACGTCTGCGCAAAAACAAGGAAGAGTCGGAAAGGGCAAAACTTGCCGAGGCACCTGCCACACCGCTCAAACCTGATATCACTTACGACGATTTCAGCAAAATGGACATTCGTACAGCCACAATTCTTGAGGCCGAACGCGTGAAAAAATCCGAGAAACTGATGAAACTGCTGGTTGACACTGGCGTCGACAAGCGCACCGTGGTTTCGGGCGTTGCCAAGCACTTCACACCCGAGGAACTTATCGGCAAGCGTGTAACCATTCTGGCCAACCTTGCACCACGCAAACTAATGGGAATCGAGAGCCACGGAATGATTCTAATGGCTGAAAACTTCGACGGCGACTTGTCAATGATTCCTTGCGAGAAGGATTTCAAAAACGGGTCGGTAATTTGCTAGAACTTTGGATGTTTTGAGATTTAGGATATAGAATTGATTAAAAAACCAAAAACTAGTAACTAAAAACTTAAGTCAGCAAATCGATTAAACTATTAACGATAACGCAATGCAACAATTATACATATACAACACATTGTCACGCACCAAACAGCCATTCAAGCCGATAACACCTGGCAGAGTGGGAATGTATGTGTGCGGACCTACCGTTTACGGCGATGCGCACTTGGGACACGCACGTCCTGCCATAACATTCGACATATTGTACCGCTACCTTCTGCATTTAGGCTACAAGGTGCGCTACGTCCGCAACATCACCGACGTTGGCCATCTTGAGCACGATGCCGACGAAGGCGAGGACAAGATTGCAAAGAAGGCAAAGCTCGAGCAGCTTGAGCCAATGGAAATTGCGCAGTACTATACTAACCGCTACCATCAGGCTATGGAAGCTCTCAATGTACTTCCACCAAGCATTGAACCTCACGCTA
>CALABN010000044.1 GCA_937885735.1 uncultured Bacteroidota bacterium
CAGTTCAGATCATATTCTATCGCCCCTTTCGACGGGTAACAGAACATCGAGCAGATTGCTCCGATAACGGCACAGTACAGTCCGATGTCATCATTGATCAGATAATACAGCACCAGTCCATACCCAACAACAATAAAAAACGCAGACAGACGCAAACAGGAACATATCACATATATTTTCAGACGCTCTTCGAACGGTTTGTCTCCAATCCTGTCCATCATTTTCTTGAATCCTCCGAGCGCCAGAGGAATCATTGCCAGAGCCGACATCAGATACAAGCGCCCGCTACGTAGTTGCGATGAGTTTGTGGTTTCGTGCACCGCCGAACGCGACGGCTTCAAGATAATGTTTCACCAGAAAATATTGCTTTTGCCAAACCGCGAATTGTGCGCCGACGCCACTTTCACCGCCACAGTCCTCGACAACGGCAAACTTTCGCGAGCACCCGAACTTGACAAATACCTATAATGACAGCACCTTTTGTCAACATTCACACGCACAAAGCGCAAGGCACTGGCATCGAACTTGTCAATTGCGACATTGCCGACTCCTCCCCGACTGAAATATTTGCTTCAGCAGGTCTGCATCCGTGGAATATAGAAAAATGCAATCCTTTGCAGATGCTTGAAAAACTCGACAAATGGTGCGATGAAAAACTGATTTGCGCCATCGGCGAAATTGGCATCGACCGTTGCATCAAGACCGACATTGACACGCAAAAAGAAATATTCGCCAAACAACTGGCAATGGCCGAAATGCACAACCTGCCCGCAGTGATTCATTGCGTCAAGGCATTTTCCGACATTATCCAGATTATTAAAGAAAAAAAGGTGACTATTCCGCTAATATTCCATTCGTTCAACGGGAACGCCACCATCATCAAGCAACTTGAACAGTCAAACTGTTTCTACTCATTCGGCAAGCAATTGATTGACAATAGGAAAATCCAGTCATTGCTGACTCTGGCGCCAATGTCACGACTCTTTTTTGAAACCGATATTGCCGACATTTCAATTTGCAACATTTATAACTTTGCAAGCGAAAGTTTGAATATCGGCATAGACGAACTCAAGCAAACTACATTCGATAACCTCATCAATATATTTGGCGACAAATGGACAACAGTTGGTTAGAACGCACGGCACTCTTGTTCGGAAACGATAAAATCGGAAAACTGAACAGCAAGCACGTACTTGTTGTTGGATTGGGCGGGGTTGGCGCCTACTCTGCCGAAATGATTGCCCGCGCTGGCGTCGGGCAAATGACAATTGTTGACGGCGACGTTGTCAACAAGACAAACATAAACCGCCAACTGCTGGCACTGCACAGCCAAATAGGCAAGCCCAAAGCCGACATTATGGCTCAACGCCTTCGCGACATTAATCCAGACATCAAACTTACCGTGATAAACGAGTTCATAAAAGATGAACGTATGCGCGAGATTCTTGAAAACAAATACGATTACGTGGTCGATGCCATTGACACCATATCGCCGAAAGTTTTCCTGATTTGCCACTGCGTCGAATTTGGGCACAAAATCATCAGTTGTATGGGTGCTGGCGGCCGTGTCGACCCAACAAAGTTACAGATTGCCGACATCAGCAAGACATATAACTGCAAACTGGCAAAGTCAATCCGCAAACGCTTGCACCGCAAGGGAATAGACAAAGGCGTCAACGTGGTTTTCTCTACCGAACTGGTCGAAAAAACATCTGTGATTGAAGTCGATGACGAGGAAAACAAAAAATCAACAGTCGGCACAATATCCTATATACCAGCACTTTTTGGAATATATTGTGCATCAAAAGTGATTCGCGACTTGATAGACGAAGTGTAACTAACGTTTGCGCTCAACAAGTTCCTTTGTCGACAACAGTCCGCAAGCGGCCTGTATGTCTTCGCCTCTCGATGCCCTGACTGTTGTCAAGACACCACGCGCGTTTAGCGCATCCTTGAAATCCTGAATGGTCTGCTCGTCGCTACCCTGAAACGGACTGTCGGGTATAGAATGAAACCTGATGAGATTGACTCTGCAATCGACGCCCTTCAACAATTTCACCAACTCCGACACGTGACGTGGCGTGTCGTTGATGCCTGCAAACATTATATACTCAAACGACACACGGCGTTGCAACCCAAAATCGTGTTTGCGGATAACGTCAAGCACTTCGGTAATGGAATACTTGTTTTGGACGGGCATAAACTCACGACGCTGTTCAGGTATAGGATTATGCAGGCTGACAGCCAAATGACACTTGCTCTTTTCAAGGAATTCCTTCATACCAGGAATAATGCCAACCGTGGAAACCGTAATGCGTTTAGGGCTCATAGCGTATCCCCAATCGGAAGTAAGAATATCAAGTGTCTTCAGCACCTCGTCCAGGTTGTCGAACGGTTCGCCCATTCCCATAAACACAATGTTGGTTATCTTGCTGAATTCCTCAATGCTACGCAGTTGGTTGAGAATTTCGGTAGATTTAAGGCACGCCTGAAATCCTTGCTTGCCCGTCATACAGAACTTGCAACCCATTTTACATCCAACCTGCGACGAGACGCAAACCGTAACACGGTCTTCGTCAGGAATCATCGCGGTTTCAATGAAATTCGATTCGCCAACGGCAAACAGATACTTGCGTGTACCGTCAACGCTTTGTTGCATCTTGATAGGTGCGTTCAATCCGAACTCATATTTTTCCTGAAGTTTCTGCCTTGCAACCTTCGAAAGATTTGAAAAATCGTCAATGGAAACAACCTCTTTCTTGTAGAGCCAGTCAGCTATTTGTTTAGCCGTAAATCCAGGCAATTGCAATTCCTTGACAATCAATTTCAATTCATCCAGAGTCTTACCCAAAAGAGGTTCCATTTTTTATTAAAATTATTGCACAAATATAGCAATATCGGGCAACCTTTGCCGTTAATACATTGCGTATGGAAACAGAGTACGCAATGCAACTAAAAACATCTTATTAATCAACTGATTTAAAAGCATTAAAATGAAAAAGGCTATTTTATTTTTTACTGCAGGACTTTGCCTGTCAATGTTCACACAATGTACACAAGGTCCGTCAAAGCAAGAACTCCTTGTCCAGAACGACAGTCTTCAACGAGTTGTAATACAGAGAGATTCTGCCATTTATAGCGTTATGAACGCATTAACAAGCATTGAAGACAACCTTCTGGCAATAAAGGAACGCGAAAACATAATCGCAATGACCATCGCAAGCAACGAAGATGAACAATCCCGCGAAGAGAAAATCAACAGCGACATACAGATGATATATGACAAGTTGCTCAAAAACCGTGAGCAATTAGCGGACCTTCAAGCAAAACTGAAACAGGCAAACCTGAAAAACAAGGATTTGCAAAAGATGATTTCATCTTTGGAATCAAAAATTCAGGAAAAAGACGCCGAAATTCTTCGACTGACTCAAGAACTTGAGAATTCAAACCTACAAATTGAAGGGCTTAACAATCTGGTTACAAGCCTCAACTATTCAATCGATTCCCTGCAATATGAAAATGAATTGCAAAGCGCAACCATCGAAGGCCAGGACGAGGCACTGAACACTGCATATTACATTATAGGTTCGGAAAAGGAACTCAAGGATTTGGGTGTACTCGACAAACGTGGAAAATTTGCAGTTGGTAGCAAAAAGGCTTCTAAAGATTTCGGCGAAGACGCATTCACCCGCATCGACATTCGCGAAACAACAAAATTCGACTTAAATGGTGCAAAGAAAGTAAAGATTGCAACAGCTCATCCTCTCGACTCATACACGCTTTACGGCGAAAAGCCAGTGGACAGCCTCGTAGTTGACAACTTCTACAAATTCTGGAACAGTTCCAAATATCTGGTTATTGTAGTTCAATAAATTGACCCACTATAAATCAACAAAGGTTGCATTCACAAAGACTGCAACCTTTGTTGTATATGGCTGTGTGAAAATATCAAGCTTTAGCGGTAGGTGTACCGAAATTCATAGGGAAGCCACCAGTAGGCCCTTCTGCGTGACGTATACTGCCGAATGTAGCCTCGTATTTTGCCACATTATCCTGTAAAGCCATAAGCAAACGCTTTGCGTGCTCTGGCGTAAGAATGATTCTAGACTTGACACCCGCCTTTGGCATTCCTGGCATAACACGTACAAAATCCAGAATGAACTCTGAACTTGAATGTGTGATGATAGCCAAATTTGAATATATGCCTTGAGCCACCTCATCGGTAAGTTCAATATTGATTTGCTTGTTTTGTTGTTGTTCTTCCATAATACTGCATTTTTTTATTTCTCAAAAATACTCATTTCGATAAAAAAAATAAAGGTTGCCTTTCAGCAACCTTTATTTTTTGAATATGTAGTTGAATTATTCTTCTACAAATTGTTCGTCTTCAACACTTCTGTGAGAAGTCAGGTTGTCGTACTCTTCCTTTGAACCGACAATTACGTCTGAGAACAAACGGGTACCTGTACCTGCAGGAATCAAGTGACCAACAATTACGTTTTCCTTCAAGCCTTCCATTGGGTCTGACTTGCCACAAATTGCAGCCTCGTTCAAAACCTTTGTGGTTTCCTGGAATGATGCAGCTGAAATGAAGCTCTTTGTCTGCAATGCAGCCCTTGTGATACCTTGAAGAACCTGGTTAGAAGTAGCAGGAACAGCATCACGAGCCTCAACAAGTTTCAAATCCTTACGCTTAAGTATTGAGTTTTCGTCTCTCAACTTACGAGCAGTAACAATTTGACCTGCCTTCAAAGAATCTGAATCGCCAGCGTCAGTAACGACTTTCTTATCCCAAATCCAATCATTTTCTTCCATAAAGTCGTTCTTGTCAACCATTTGCTTTTCAAGGAACTTGGTATCACCTGGGTCGATGATTTCAACCTTGCGCATCATTTGACGCACAATAACCTCGAAATGCTTGTCATTGATCTTCACACCTTGCAGACGGTAAACTTCCTGTACCTCGTTCACGATATACTCTTGAACCTTGGTTGGACCCATAATAGACAGAATGTCTTGTGGCGTTATGGCACCATCTGACAATGGAATACCAGCCCTTACATAATCGTTTTCCTGAACAAGAATCTGCTTTGACAGTGGAACAAGATATTTTCTTTCCTCACCTGTCTTGGAAGTGATGACAATTTCGCGGTTGCCTCGTTTAATCTTGCCGTAAGTCACTTCACCATCAATTTCGGCAACAACTGCTGGGTTAGACGGATTACGTGCCTCGAACAATTCAGTAACTCGTGGAAGACCACCAGTGATATCACCTGCCTTACCAACTGACCTTGGTATCTTGACGATTACCTGACCTTGTTTAATCTTTTCGTTTTCAGCGATGACAATGTGAGCGCCTACTGGAATATTGTATGACTTGATTTCCTCACCTGCGGCATTCTTGATAGAGATTGCAGGGTTCTTGGTCTTATCACGTGATTCAATAACCACCTTTTCTGCAAAGCCTGTAGCTTCATCAGACTCTTCACGATAAGTGACGCCTTCCTCCAGATTTACAAATTGAGTATCACCACCAACTTCAGAAATGATAACTGCGTTGTATGCGTCCCATTCGCAAATCAGAGTGCCTTTCTTTACCACAGTTCCGTTCTTTACGAACAATTTAGAACCGTAAGGTATTGAATGGTTAGATATTACAAGACCTGTATTGACATCAACAAGTTTCATTTCTGCCAAACGGCCAACTACAATATCAATGTCACCTGCATTTTCATCTTTATAAGAAATGGAACGAAGTTCCTCGAACTCTACGCGACCATCATAACTTGCTGTCAAACTTGAATCAGAAGCAATGTTGCCTGCAGTACCACCAACGTGGAATGTACGCAATGTCAACTGAGTACCTGGCTCACCAATTGACTGAGCGGCGATTACGCCGACAGCCTCACCGATTTGAACCATACGGCTGTTTGACAAGTTACGTCCGTAGCATTTAGCACAAACACCATTCTTTGACTCGCAAGTCAATACAGAACGCATTTCTACTTGTTCAATTGGCGAATCTTCAATTATTTGGGCAATTTCTTCAGTGAATTCCTCACCTGCCTTGATAATCAATTCTCCAGTTATAGGATGATAAATGTCGTGAACAGATGTACGACCCAAAATTCTTTCGTACAATGATTCTACAACATCCTCGTTCTTCTTAAGTGCTGTTGCAACCAAACCACGCAAAGTGCCGCAGTCTTCTTCGTTAATGATGACATCGTTAGATACGTCAACCAAACGACGAGTCAAATAACCTGCATCGGCAGTCTTCAAAGCGGTATCGGCCAAACCCTTACGGGCACCGTGTGTTGAAATGAAGTATTCAAGCACTGACAAGCCTTCCTTGAAGTTAGCCAAAATTGGGTTTTCAATAATCTGACCTCCTTCAGCACCTGACTTTTGTGGTTTTGCCATCAAACCACGCATACCGCACAACTGACGAATCTGTTCCTTAGAACCACGGGCTCCAGAGTCAAGCATCATATATACAGAGTTGAATCCTTGGTCATCAGAAGAAATAGTCTTCATCAAAATATTTGACAACTCAGCGTTGATGTGAGTCCAAGTATCGATGATCTGGTTGTAACGCTCGTTGTAAGTGATGAATCCCATGTTATAGTTATTCATGATCTCTTCAA
>CALABN010000045.1 GCA_937885735.1 uncultured Bacteroidota bacterium
TATAATCAAATTGAATATCAAAAAACTTAAACTAAAGTTAATTACAAATATTCCTAAAGACGTGTAAAGTAACCCCGCCTCATCTACCAATACGATATAAAACTAACTTTCAAGTATTTACACATAAGAAACATATTTTTACCGGACACTAATAATTTTATTATACTTTTGCCAAATCAACGTCAATACTATGAATGTAAAGGATAAACTGAAGGATAAGTCGTTTGTGAAACGAAACCTTATACGCATTGGCAAGTTTGCAGGCTTCTATTTTGCGGTTTTCATCGTACTTGCAATATTCCTGCGAGTTTACACCCACCACGGGCAGACAATATCAGTACCTGACTTCAAGGGGGTGATGCCTGCACGTGCGAGCCAAATAGCCAAACACGAGAATCTTCAGCTGCAGATTATCGACTCGACATTTATAGACTATATGCCAAAAGGTTGCATAGTGGACCAAAATCCACGTCCGGGCACACACGTAAAGCGTAACCGCACAATTTTCCTGACCACGAATGCGTTTAACCGTACAAAGGTTGAAATGCCGAAACTTGTAGGGCTATCGTACCGTCAAGGCAAGGCCACGCTTGAAATGCAAGGCATGCGTGTGGGCAAACTGATATACAAGCCCGACTTTGCGAAGAACAACATTCTTAAACAAATGTACAATGGCGAACCCATCAAGGAAGGCACAATGATTGAAAAAGGTTCGACAATAGACCTGGTTCTTGGCGATGGGCACGGCAACAACTCGACACCACTGCCCAACCTGAAAGGCTTGACGCTGTTTGAGGCTACCAACGAACTAAACAACGCTTACCTGAATATTGGCAATGTGACAATAGAGAACGCCACGAACGCCAAAGATTCAATGGATGCAAAAGTGTACAGGCAGGAACCTGAATACTTTGGGCAAGGAGCCAAGTCCACATTGGGCGCCCGCATCGATATTTGGCTATCGGCCGAAACCGAAAGCGCTGAAGTTGAGGCTATCGACCTGGATGACTAACATTGAACTTGATGCACCGACATAAATGACTAAACGATTTTTAACGGCACTTGCCTTGCTATTGGGCACATTGAGCGTAAATTCACAAGAATATCAGGCTTCATTGCCTGCCTTAAAGAGCATAAGTTCCAAAGGGACAATCAGAATGGCGACTGTATCGTCAACTTTAAGTTTGCCATTCATCGATGACTTCAGTTATGACAGCAACGTGCCTGACGAATCGCTGTGGGAATCGCGAGGCGTATGGGTCAACAACAACATGTGCATCGGACCTTACTCCGTGGGTGTCGCAACTTTCGACGCGATAGATGTTGACGGTCAGCACTACAGCCACGCAACAAGCACACCATTTATGGCCGACTATCTGACTTCAAACAGAATTGACCTGTCAAATGCCGACAGCACAACCACATACTTGAGTTTCTACTATCAGCCGCAAGGCAACGGCAATGCTCCTGAAGAATGTGACTCGCTTGTGCTCCAAATAAATTCAGGCGACGGCGTATGGACAAACATCTGGTCTTGCAAAGGAATGGATTACGAGACATTCAAAAGCGAAGTGCTACACATAAAGCCGGGACGTCCGGACACACTTGAGTTCGCTCTCGTGAACCTGCCAATCAAGAAGTCGAAATACTTTACCGACAAGTTCCAATTCAGGTTCTTCAACTATGCGAGCCTTGCAGGCAACTACAACCCGTCGGGAACAATAAACTGCGACCATTGGAACATTGACTTTGTGTACCTCAACGACGGTCGATCGGCAAATGACACAACATTCTATGACATTGCCTTCATACAACCTGCCGTGACTGTCCTGAAAAATTTCACATCAATTCCGTGGAAGCATTACAATTCGGCCATAAACACTGAAAACACACGTGTGGCAATCCACCTGCGCAACCATTGGGAACGCGACATAAAGGCCGAAGTGAGAATCCGCATTAAGGACGTCGACAACGACATATACCTCAACGACTCGGTAACACTTGGCACGGCAAACTATGAAAGCCAATACGACACCAAAATGACACACTCGTATGACGAGAACCCTATTGTGTACGACAATGGACGCAACAATGCTACTTATCTTTTTGAATGCGAGATACTTTCTGATAAAGACGAACTGATAAAAGGCAACAACAAGTGCTACACCTACCAACATTTCGGCAACTACTACTCGTACGATGACGGCACTGCCGAAAACGCATACGGGGTGGACGCGAACTCGTCGCAGGTTGCCTACCTTTACAACACTTACAAGGCCGACAAACTATACGGCTTAAGCATCTGCTTCCTGCCTACAAACCCGATTGAAAGCGCCTCCGACGGGTTCTACATTTGCGCGTGGGAAAACGTGAACGGCAAGCCTGGCAAGCAACTCAGGTGCGATGAGGCAACCCGTCCTGCCTTCAGCGGGGAGATGAACGAGTTTATGACATTTGCGTTCAACGAGCCACTTGACGTAGAAAAAAGCGTGTTCATTGGATGGCAACAGACATCGGCACTTCGCCTGAACGTTGGCTGGGACGCCAACCGATACAGCCAAAGCAAGATATTCTACAACACCACTGGCAACTGGCTGAACACAAGTTTTTCGGGCTCGCTGATGATGCGTCCACTATTCGGAAGCCTGACTGACGACATCGCCGAATCAGCATCAATAGATCAACAACTGACAATCTATCCTAATCCTGCAAACGACATCTTGACAATTGACGGCCTTTACGGCAACGATTGTGAAGTGTCAATCATAAACACTCTCGGACAGACTATGATGTCAGGGAACGACAGGCAATACAATGTATCTTCACTAAATTCAGGAATATATTTTGTCAATGTACGATGTGGCGGGAACACATCGGTCTTGAAATTCATCAAAAGATAAGATACTGCTCATTATTAATCGTTTTGAATATCAATTTGCGCTGATGAAGGACGAAGAATTTGACGAACTTGATGAACTTGACGAAGCCGAAGGCCAACCCGAAGCCGACGCCAACGGACTTTACGAGCATTTTCACTTTGAGGTTGACAAGGGTCAGGGAATGCTACGCATCGACAAGTTCCTGCAAATGAAGATCGAAAATGCGTCGCGGACCAAAATACAAGCGGCAGCCGATGCGGGGTACATTGTCGTAAACGGCTCGCCGGTAAAATCGAACTACCGCGTGAAGCCGGGCGACGTAATCCGCATAATGCTGACCTACCCGCCTCGCGAAATCCAAATAATACCTGAAGACATTCCGCTAGACGTTGTATATGAAGACGACAGCCTTGTGATTGTTAACAAGCCTGCAGGCCTTGTGGTGCATCCGAGTTACGGGCACTACACGGGAACTCTGATTAACGCGCTGGCCTTCAGATACAAGGACTTGCCTATATTCAACGGTGGCGATGCCCGTCCTGGGCTTGTGCACCGCATCGACAAAAACACGTCGGGACTGCTGGTTATCGCCAAAAACGAGCAGGCAAAGACCAACATTGCAAAGCAGTTCTTCTACCATACGTCGCACCGCCGATATGTGGCACTCGTATGGGGCAATTTCGAGGAAAACGAAGGCACCATTGTGGGCAACATTGGCCGGAACCTGCGCAACCGACAGATAATGGACGTCTTTCCCGAAGGGAGCGAATACGGCAAGCATGCCGTGACACACTACCGCGTTCTTGAACGACTGGGCTACGTGACGCTTGTGGAGTGCCGTCTGGAGACAGGACGGACGCACCAAATTCGCGCCCACATGAAGCACATTGGGCACCCGCTCTTCAACGACCCCGAATACGGCGGAAACGAGATTCTGAAAGGCACTACATTTACCAAATACAAGCAATTCGTAAGCAACTGCTTCGCCCTTTTGCCTGGACAGGCACTGCACGCGAAGGAACTTGGCTTTGTGCATCCCGCCACAGGCGAGACCATAATGTTCGACTCCGAACTGCCTGAAAACTTCGCCACCGTGATATCGCGCTGGCGCAACTACACAAATTCGAGGGAAGAGTGATGCAACGGCAAGCCACAAAGCCCGAACTGCTTTTGCCCGTGGGCAACATTGAAAGCCTGTACGGCGCCATTGAAGGCGGTGCCGATGCCATTTACCTTGGCTTGAAAGGATTCAACGCGCGCGGACGTGCATCGAACTTCACTCCCGCACAACTCACAGCCATTTGCCAAATGGCGCAAAAGAACCACATGAAGGTTTACGTGACGCTGAACATTGTGATTAAGAACAATGAACTGCCCGACTTGCTCGACACACTGCAACTGCTGTCGGAACAACGGATTGCAGGCGTGATTGTTCAGGATTGGGGCGTATTCAGCCTGATAAAAAGGCTTTTTCCGAAAATGGTTGTCCACGCAAGCACGCAAATGGCAAACCACAACTCGGCTGGCGCGAACTACAGCCATCGAATCGGATTTGAACGCGTTGTACTTGCCCGCGAGCTTACATTCAACGAACTTAAACTGATTCACCAACGCACTGACATAGAGACCGAAGTATTCATTCACGGCGCATTATGCTATTCGATATCAGGACTTTGCCAATTCAGCAGTTTTCTGGGCGGTTCAGGGGCAAACAGAGGCCTTTGCACACAGCCTTGCCGACGGTTCTACAACTGCCGTGGCCAAAAACGGACGTTCTTCAGCATGAAGGACAACCAACTGATATCGAGGATTGGCGAACTGGCCGAAATGGGAGTCACATCGCTCAAGGTGGAAGGCCGGCTGAAATCGGGCGAATATGTGTACACCGTGGCTCAAGCCTACCGGAAAGCAATTGACGGACAGGCAGACATCGACAACGTGAACGACCTATCACGGCCAAAGACCGAATGGTTTATGAACCGCCCGATAAAGGACGCAATTGCCGACAATCCGAATACGGGAATACTGATTGGCAAAGTGTCCGACTGCCACGACGGCACAATATCGTTCACTTCGGACATTGAACTGAAGCAAGGCAACCGGCTGCGTGTACGCACTGACAACGACAGCGACCAATGCGCCTTCGTGCTCGACAACTTCAGGCTGAACGGCAACACTTACACAGCAAAGGGTTTCAAGGGCATGGCACCCGTCGGCACCGACATCTACCTTACCGCCTACCGCGACCACAAATTAGGCACGGAACTCCCGGCTGCCAACTCGCGCGAACCACGAATGTCACAAGCGCTAAAGCACGACATTATCCAAAAAATACGCAAGCAACTGAATGTCAATGCGAAGCCTGCAACCATAATCCGCATTGACAATCTGGAATGGCTGAAATGCCAGTCGATTTTGAAGGCTGACACAATTATTGTATCGTTGCCGACATTGGAATGGGACAACATTTTGAGCATCAACATAAAAGACAGCAAGATTGGCCAAAAGATATGGATTGAACTGCCGGCGTTCGTTAGCGAACTGAAAATTGAAAAGGTAAGGAAAGCCTGTGCCCAATTTGCGCAAAACGGACTGAACCGTTTCGTATTGAGCCACTTGTCGCAAAAGGAACTGCTACCTGCAAAAAGCCGATTCGCCACAAACGAAATGGTTTACGCTTACAACGACGCATCTGCATTATGGCTGAAACAACAAGGCGCCGAATGGTTTGTCAGCCCCGTTGAAAACGAATACGAAAACCTGCTGACTGGCGCGTGCCGTGAGATTGTGGTGCCCGTTTATTTCAGACCTCGACTATTCTCGTCGCGAATGCCAGTGAAACTTGGCAACAACCTCTTCACCGACGAGCGCAAGAACCACTACGTGCGCCAACGCGTGAACGGAATAACCATTATCACACCCGAACAACCCGTGTGCATAACGCAATACGCCAACAAACTGCGTGGAAAAAACTTCAACCGTTTCCTGATAGATATGTGTTTTGAAAAAGCCGACAACAACCGACTGGCTCACATTCTGAAACTCCTTGCCACATCAGAAGGCATTCAGGGCTCATCGGCATTTAATTTCAAGAAGGGGCTGAAGTGACTCATTCACAAGAATATGCACCTAATAATTCTTCAATAGCCCAATAATCGTCGCGAGAATAGACTAGTTTGCCATTCTCGTAATATTTATACAATGATGTTCCCCCATCATAAATACCTTGACTACTTTGTAAAAAGCCATCAAGCGAGCCAATTTCTTCAACCATAATAAGATCTCCCCAACCATCAACATAATCCAAAACACAACATTTGCGTGTTTTTCCATCACTGAATGTGTAATTATACACAGAATCGACACTTTCCTTCATTACCGAAAATCCCCATTTATTCCCATAGAATTCAACAGTATCGCCTTTTTCAACATTCCAATCAAAGACCACATTGATTTCAGAAAAATCTTCAGTCCAATACATTTTTTCATCAGACATTCGAAGATAGCCATACAAACAATTATACTCGTCGTATATTTTTTCCCATTCGTTATCGGCGACAACTGTATCTCCAACCGATGAACAAAACCAATATGAGCCATTAGGGTTTCCTGTGTTAAAATTCTCAGTTACCCACAAGCGCTTACATATTTTTTGAGAATCAAAATTAAGGGGGACAACAGTCAACGAATCGTTCAATTTCACATTCCCGACAACAACTGCTCCATCGCTTTCACGCATTGCCATATAACTGAAATCATAATTAGTACCATAATACAATGAACCATCAGTCAATGAACCCAATAAGCACGAATAGTCACCAAACACTTGTACATTTGATTTTTCATCAGAAATGAAGCGAACATTCATTAATTCGGCAACATCAATATCTATAGAAATGTACCTGTCCCTTGGAACAACAATTTCTTCAACTGGCAAAAGATGCTTCCATATATAAACCTGATACGTATGGACACCTGCACTCAATTGAATCGTGGGAATATCTCGTAAATCTTCCCACGGTTCAAATCCCCTAACACTATAATTGTATTTTCCGTCAATACATACACTGAAATAATCTTTGTATGAACTAGTAATGTAAACTGTGTACAAATTAGTATCAACTGGCAATGTATCGACAGTTGGCAAAGTATCCGTAATTGGTTCTGGCAAATCCTCTTCAATGGGGTCATCTGACTTTGAACACATTGAGAATGTAAGCGCCAGGGCGGGCAATAGAAGAAGCAGTTTTTTCATTTTATGATAAATAAATTTATTAGTCTAGACAAATATAGAAATATGTCTAAAATCTGATACCCAACAAAAGCATATCGTCGGTTTGGTGGATTACCTGGTGAGTCTTGGGCGATGTGCGCCAACTGTCAATTTTCTGTTCATAGATTCGGCGTTGCTCGGCAAACGGCCGTTGATAATTATCCAACAATAGTTTACGCAATCGAGGCGCAGTAAACTTCAAAGGGTCGTCGTCAGTATTGAACTGGTCTGTTATTCCGTCGGTGTAGATGTAGATGGTGTCGCCTGGCTCAATATCGATGATGTTGTTAGTGAACGGCCTGTTAAGTTGCATGTAAGCCCCTATGGGCATACGGTCGGCTTCGTACTGTATTGTCTGTCCGTCGCGAATCAGCAACAACGGACGGAAGGCGCCGGCATATTGCAGGCACTGATGCTGACTGTCATACAGGCAAAATGCTATATCCATGCCATCCTGGTTAGTATAATCATCGGCACTCTGCCTCAACGACTTGCGAATATTGGTACGCATCTCGTTCAGCAACATTGACGCGCTGATTTCTGTTGAATTCATATTGACTGAGGCGACCATATCATTGAGCATCGATATTCCCAACATACTCAAAAATGCCCCTGGCACTCCGTGTCCTGTGCAGTCGGCGACAGCAAAGGCCTTGTACCTGCCCACCTGCGTAGCCCAATAGAAGTCGCCGCTGACGATGTCGCGCGGACGGAAAATAATCAGGCAATCGCCGAAAAGCGACTTCATCATCTCATCGGAAGGCATAGCCACTTCCTGAATGTGCTTGGCGTAGCGTATGCTCGATGTTATGTTCTTGTTGGCATGGTTAATGAGCTTGTTTTGCGCCATAAGCCGGCCTTGAATGTTTTCAAGTTGCTTGTTCATGCGCTTTCGCCTTATGGTACTTACCAAAAACACGACTGCCAAAAATGTCACAAGTACAAATGCCACGACGAAATGAATCATGACACGTTGCTGCATCATATCGCGCATGCGCTCGGCCTGAATGCGTTCCTGCATCTTGAGCGAGTATTCGGTCTGGAAACGTGTCTGAACCATTTTCACCTGATTGGTACGGGCCGTTTCGTTAAGCAGTTCGGAATATTTACGTTCAGAATATTCAAGCGCCTTTTCAATGTTGCCTACTGCCCTGTAATAGTCAATGTACGTCTGGTAAAGCATCGGCAGGTTTGAATCGGTATCGCCATACTCCATTATCTCGGCTTCGGTCTGCTTGATTGTCTTTAACGCGAGTTGATAGTCGCGTCTCTGCAAGAGATAATTTATATAACTTATCTGTAAATAGATATGGACGAAATCGTATCCGTATTCATCTTCAATCTGCCTGCCCTTGCAGTACATCGAACGGCAAGAGTCGAGCAAGATTTCCTTACGTTGCGGGCACATTTTTGCTTCGGCCACATAAACATCGCACATCTTAGGAATCACCGACAAGATGCAGTCGATGTCGTCAATCTGGACGGCGATATTGTAGGCCTTTGAAAGCATCAATTTAGAAAAGGCAAGAATGGACTTTGCCGAGTCGCCTTCGATATTGCTCAAACGTGCAAGAGCTATCTCGCCTAACCCGGAATAGTCGTAGGCCAAGCCACGCATATTGCCGGCAACGCTGTCGAATCCGATGGCCTGACGGTAATATGATTCGGCATTGTCGTAGATGAGTGTGCCCAAGTTGAGCAGTCCCAAATACTGCAACACCCGCGCAATGCGAGCCGTATCGCCCCAACGCGAAAAAATCTCGAGGCTGGTCTTGTAATACTCGTCGGCGATGTTGTAGTTTTTGGTAGAAAGCATAATGGTGGCATAATTCATATAGGAGAATGCAAGCCTGTCGTCGATTTGCAAAGAGTCCCAAATCTCGATAGCCTCGAGCCGGTGCTTTGTAGCCTGTTCAAAATCGAGCTTGCAGTGATAGGCCCAACTCAAGTTGTCGTTAGCCCTGGCCTTATAGACGACGGAATCGAGGCTCGAAGCCAAGTCGAGCTCCATTTGCCCGTACTTCAGGACAGTGTCAACGCTGGGGTGATTCTTGCATATCTGCTCAAGCGCTGTCAAGCGTTCGCTGTTGACTGACATCTGGCCAACAACAGAAACGAGGCTGTCAGGGTCCTGTGCCTGGACTGTCAACGGCAAGCATGCGCAAAGCGAAAATGCGAATAAAAGTATTCTGCGGACTAATGTCATAATTGCAAATATAGCCTTGAATTTCGACATTTTTTCGATACTGATGACTTATCAATATCAAAAAGTTGTCACACAAGAAAGAACAAGACAATGGCATTATCACATTTCAATTAATTAATCAATACTTTACGAGTATGTGACCTTGCAAAAAACTTTCAAACCATCGAGAATGCCAAGAATCTTCAGCAATTAGTACATTTACAGAAAAAAAATACGATATGAATGTACGACTGACAGCTCTGACTGCCGTAATATTAGCCTTGGCATCGACTTCGCTTGGACAAAAAAAGATCACACTTGAAATGACCGTCCCTGGCACCCCCGAATACAACAAGTTCAGCAATACCGCCATAAAAGGACAGTTCATACCAAACACCTGCATTTTTGCAATAGATGCCGACACCGCCAATCTGCCAAACGGCACCATCTGCACAAAACAGTCGATTGACAGGATTTTGCCTAAAACATCACACTTAAACAACTACAGTTCAACTAAATGGATTGACGCCAAGACCATTTGGCTGTTCAATTATGGAGAGTCTGCCTATCTTGTCGATTTGGAATCGGGAACCGTAACCGACTCTATCACCGATTACGAGTTCGACAATATCGACTTTACTCCTGACAACAAGCACGTTGCATTCACAGTTGAGCCAAATCTTTTCGTGAAAGGCATCAACGGGCAAGTCCATAAAATAAACGAGGACAGCGAGCCTGGCATCGTTTACGGGCAGGCAGTGCATCGCAACGAATTTGGAATAACGAAGGGCACATTTTGGTCGAACAACGGGAATATGCTTGCCTTCTACCGGATGGATGAAAGAATGGTGAAAGAATATCCGCTTGTCGACATAACGACACGCGAGGCGACACTTGCGCCAACACGCTACCCTATGGCTGGCGACACAAGCCACATTGTACAAATTGGCATCTATGACACCGACAACCAAAACATTGTTTATCTCAAAACGGCATCGCCTGAAAATCGTTACTTCACAAACATCGCCTGGTCGCCCGACGACAAATACATTCTGGTGGCCGAAATAAACCGCGAACAGAACCATATGTGGCTTAACATCTACAATTCAGCCGACGGGACACTGAGCAAGACTCTGTTTGAAGAAGAAAGCAACGAATGGGTGGAGCCTGAAATTCCGGCAATGTTCGTCAACAACAATCAGTTTGCATGGATAAGCGAGCGCGATGGCTACAAGCACATTTACCTATACAATATTGACAATGGGAAATGCACGCAACTAACCAATGGCGACTGGTGCGTGTGCAATCTCTACGGATGCAACCCGAAGAGTGGCGAAATTTTCTTTCAGGCCAACAAGCAAGGCTACTTGACCCGCGACATATACAAAGTGAACACCAAAGGCAAAACAACAAGATTGAGTGAAGGTTACGGTGTACACACGGCTGTATTCTGCGACACCAAGGAGTCGTTCATCGACAATTTTTCGGCCCCTGACTATGCCCGGTTGAGCACTTTGCGCAAATCAACCGACGGCAGTGTACTCGACACGCTCAAAAACGTGAAGAACCCGTACGAAGGCTATACCATGCCTATCATCAAGACAGTAACCCTAAAAAGCGCCGACGGCAAGCACGACCTTTGCGGGCGACTGATTCTGCCTTCCGATTTCGACTCGACAAAGACATACCCTGTAATTGACTATATGTACGGCGGTCCCCACTCACAATTGGTAATAGCAAGTTGGCTATATGGCGCATCAAGGTGGAAACTGCACTTTGCACAGCAAGGCTACATAATGTTCACAATGGACAACCGCGGAACCGAATACCGCGGAACCGACTTTGAACACTGTATCCACCGACAACTTGGCAAATGCGAAATGGAAGACCAAATGGTTGGCATAAACTACTTGAAAAGCCTGCCTTACGTCGACACTGCCCGCATAGGAATACATGGCTGGAGTTTTGGCGGATTCATGACATTGTCGATGATGCTCAACCACAACACTGAATTCAAGGCTGGCGTGGCTGGCGGGCCTGTTTGCGACTGGAGCCTTTATGAAGTGATGTACGGCGAACGCTATATGGACACTCCGCAAGACAATCCCGACGGTTACTCGGCGAACAATGTTGTTGACAAGATTGGTAACCTGAATGGGCGACTGCTAGTGATTCATGGCGACATTGACGGCACCGTGGTTTGGCAAAACAGCCTGAAACTGTTGCAGAACGCTGTCAACGCCGACGTGCTTGTTGACTACGCCGTATATCCACAACACGAGCACAATGTGCTTGGTCCCGACCGCGTCCACCTGTTCAAGCGCATTCTTCAGTATTTTGACGATTTTCTGAAATAACTCAAATATCAAAAAATCGTAATTACCAACACTTCAATACGTTGCAGTTACATTACTGAATTAGTTTGTAACAAAACACAGATGCCGTGTAACATCAACAAAACGTATTGAATCGGCATTGATATGTCTGAATAATAATGTATTATACATTTGCATCATACAAATCTCTCGTAGGAAAACGTAATTATGTTTTTTATTACAAAAGGTTAAGTTAAATGAGGTACGGTTTGGGTTTCTGCCCAAACCTTTTTTAGAGGCTAGAATAGTTTTTTTCATAAATGGTTAATGTGTGAGGCATTCCTGGGCAATCTGGGGTGCCTCTTTTTATTTAGGATTTAGAATGTAGAATTTAGGATTTTAGATGTGGATTTTTGAATTTAGGATTTTATATAAATACTTGATACCATAAAAAAAGGCTTCCATTTTGGAAGCCTTTTTTATGAATCACAATCATATTATTCCACTATGACAGAACGGTTTTTAGGATACTTGACTTTGTAGTTGAGTTCAAGTTCCTTACTCTCGTTTGGCTCCATTTGCAGTTTCCACTCAATGGTGCCATTGTCGTTGTTTTTGGTGCCATTAGACAAGTTGCCGATTGTCACTTCAACATCTTGGTAGCGCGACACTGGCACTTGGTCCAAAACGGTTATGTTGATTTTCTGCGAGCGGTTGTTCTTGATTGAAATCTTCCAATCGCGACTAACCTCGCACTTGGTTCCAATGGTGCGACGCTTGGTCAAATCCTTGGCAAGAGTGCGGTTTATTGTAATGCTCTTATCCTGACCCAACGACAGTTGCATTGTGTCGGTAGCCGAATGCGTGTTCAGCACCGACTTGCCCAAAAACGCACCGTCGAGCGAAATGCTGGCCTCACCCTCGATGAAATTGTACGTCTCCCAACCAATGATGTTGGCCGTAAGATAAACGCGGTTTTCAATCTTTGGAACGCAATAATATTGATACTCAACAGGTATGATGTACTGAACCATATCGACAACCGTGACATTGCTGTTTGACTTTATGGTGTAAGGCTTTTCTATGTCGAAATTGACAGATGTCTGATTGTCAGTCTGCTCAACCACCGTGGCATTCAACGGCTTTGATAGCACCTTGGTTCTATTATAAGAAACATCTTCCAACTCTTCCTCTTCATAGACAGCATCATAATCGGCATACGACGACTTGCTGGCACCATAACCTACAACCACAACCTCCTCAAGTCCAACTAAATCCGGGTACAATTTCACATTGATGCTTGAAGAATTGGCAAATTTGGTTTCTGTAGTGTAACCTATATATGAATACACCAACGAGGTGGCATTTGCCGGCATAGTGATTGAATAATAGCCACTTCCGTCAGTAACAGTTCCTATTGTTGTGCCTTCAACCACCACGTTTGCACCTGGAATCGGCTTATTTTCCTCATCTAAAACGTAACCCGTCACGAAACCGCTCATCACGCCACTTTTGGAATCCTTATCGTAACGCGGTGGCCTTTCATTATAACCCACATAGTAAGTCTTCAGTTGTGGGGCCACCGATGAAATACCTGGCTCGTTCGATGACATCGACAGTTTTACGTTGTTCCAATCGACTGATGTGTTTTGCCAAACATTGGCCTTGTAGACAACCTCCATAGGCTTGTCGACTCCGCTTACGCGGATATCGTAAGTGGGATACCAACCTGCGCCGTCAACAACGTAAGTGAGCGTAACGTCCGATGTCTTGGGCACCGACGACTCGACCTCGACGGTGATTATGCCGTTCTCATCGACCTTCTTGCCCTTCAAGGCACGCAACTGGTTTTCATAATCATTTCTTTGATTTGTCAGTTCATTGATTTTACGGTCGAGTTCCAAACGTTTGAGCATCAAATCCTTGACCTTGCTGTCGTAGAATTCGGAAGTCTCGCGCAAAGTCAAGGCTGATGTTGCCTGCGCGGTACCTGCAATGCGCTTGTTTTCATTCAGGAACGACAATTCCGCCTCAAGGATTTTGCGATTGGTGTTCTCGAGTTCGATTTTGTCCTTCAGGCCGTTCAACTGCTTGGTTATGGCATCAACTTCAGCGACATTCTTGTCAATATCGATGAAGTTTTTCTGAAAATTGACGGCAGAAATGCGAATGTCGGCATCGGTCTTGACCTGAATGGTGCTTGCATCGACATACGGCGACAACTTTTCAAACTTGAGCACAGTCACACCGCTTGGCACTTGCACCTTGGCTGAACGTGTCACTTGCGCCCCCTTGATGAACACTGTCACAGATTCCACTTCGGCACT
>CALABN010000046.1 GCA_937885735.1 uncultured Bacteroidota bacterium
CGTCCTTGTCGCCGCTGGTTGGCGTAAGCTGGGCTATTACGTCCTCGCCAAACGGGCTGCCGCCAACAAGTTCGCACTTGTCGCCAACCTCAAAGTCGAACGAGCATTTTCCCTTTACAAGACCGTTGAGCACATTGAATTCGCCGCCAACAACGCCTGTAAAGTAGAAAGGTTTTGGTCCGGCGCCCTTCAAATATGATGCCATGGACGCACTTATAATATTATAGCTGCTTGTCTTGCCAAAGAGTTTCACTTTCATGCCAATTTTTGTGTCAACCCAGGCCCAGGCCTGTGCCTGCGCATACCAGCCATTAATGCCCACAGGGCCTTCAGAGCCCTTGCAATGGACACCTTCAGAATAGTGCTTCAGCAGGAATTCGCTCCCCATGCCCACGCCCAAGCTGGCGTAGAAAGGCGTCAAGGTGGCATTAAGGTTCACATCGAGGCTTGTGCCAAACGCAACGCCACTTCCGCTCAAAAGTTTATCGCCATCAGACCTTGTTTTCAGATTGTTTTTCTGTTCTTGTGTCAAAAGTTTGCTGTTCAATATTTTGTCAGGTGGCGATGGCAGTTCAGGGACATTGCTTCCAACCATGAAGTAACTGCTTGCAGATGCCAGATCAAGTATTTCAACTCCGCAACGATCGTCAGGTGTGCCAATCCGTGTGTACCACTCGTCAGGAGCAATACGAATGCTTGCAAAGCCAAGTCTGTCGGCAGGTCCGGAGCCGCGCAGGAATCCGCCTACATTCAGATATGCCTTCAGGTCGGCGCTGAAAATGTCATGCTGTATGTCGAACATCATGCCCATTGAAGCACGCAGCATGCCGTCGTTGTCGGGTTCCTCAAGTTGTTCGGCCTTAAACTCTTCCACGCCTTTTGAGGAAAGCTTTATCTTGTCCATGTTGCTGGTTATGCTCTGCGAGACTTTTGGCCCCAAGTCCTTGCAAATGAATGTGGCGTCGCCACGGAACTGTATGAAATTCAAGCCCCAGTCCTTGTTAAACTGTATTTCGAGGCCTACATCGGCGTCCATTGTCTTGTCGTTGCCGACAAATCCGAATTTGGTGCGGGCCATAAGTCCTATGCCCACATTGTCGTCAGGCACATAGTTGATTCCGGAAAGCGACTTTCCGAAATCGCTGGTTGGCTTGCCACTCTCCTGCTGCATCTTGAAATAGAGTCCGCCACCCACTCCGTAGAAGTTGAGAAACGACACCTTTACGCCACTTGCAGGCTCAACCTCAAGGAAGGCGTCGGTAAGGAAATATCGGTAATTGTCCTTCTTGCCGAAGACAGCCACTGCGTCAACTTCAAGCTTGCCTTTCAGCAGTTTCATCTTGATGTCGCCACGGAATCCGTTTCCGTAGGTGTAGTCGCCATTCTTGAACTCCACGCCACCGGCCAAGGTGAAGGCAGCCTGCTCATAGTCTATCTGTATCTTGTCGATTGACACCTTGTTGTATTTCCATTTTTTGGCATCGCCGTAAAGCTTGATGCCGGCCATGCCGCCGAATTTGTCGGTGATATGCACCTCGGCATCGAACGACAGTCCCATTGATGCGCCATTGTCTTCCTCAAAGGAGTTAATCTTGTCAATGGTGAGTTGGAACCCAGCCACGTCGGGCGTTGATATTTTTCCAACCACTCCAATGCTGCCCATCGAGAATCTATCAGGGCTAATGTGCATTCTCTGGAATTCAATGTCGGGTAGCGAGAGTTTGCTGTCCGACAGCTTGCTGCCAATGGCCGCATTGACTGACAGTTTGCCGTCAATGTCCATCGAAGGCTTTACCTTTGAGTCTTCAATGGCCAGGGTCACGTTGCCGCCGGTAATGGCCAGCGCACCGCTGAGCATCGGGAATTCGGCGTCCTTGGGCAATGATGCGTCCAACTGCAATCCCTTGGTTTCCATGTTGTATTTGGCCGAATAATCGAGTTTAGAGCTCTCGCCCAATGGCGGCACGTTCACCTTGCCACCAAATCCAACGCCTGAGATGTCGTTCTTTAAAATGTTTATGTAGAAGTCGTTGATGCTCAAGTCCCACGAATCAGGGTCGAGGGCTCCCTCGCTTATCACATTCTGCGCCTCGGCGTTGCAGGTGAATCCATCGCCGTCAATCAGCACGTTTGATAGCGTAAGCTCGATTGGTTCGGCCTTAGCGTCAGTCTTTTTGCCGGTTTCATCAACCTGTGTGCCTTGGCTCAGATAGCCGGGTAGCACCACTTCGGCCTGTGATATGGCAACGCCGCGCCACATGTTGCGGTCGGCTTCAGTGTTGCTTGCCAGATAGCCGGCAGGGAACTTCACCATTGGCGAGGTTGTGGTGTAGCTTTGGTCGAGCGTGGCCCCGTGAAGGCTGAAAATGAAGCCGTCGAGGCCGTCTATCACAAAGCGCTTGTCAATCGTCAATGTTGCCGTAAAGTTGTCAACATCCTCAATGACAGCCTCAAAATCGATGCGCAGGCGGCCTTTCTGCTGTCCTTTTTCGTCTATTACCTGAAGCGTGTTGCCTTTGGTTACAAACGCCATCTTCACAATCATTTTTTCAAAGCCGTCGCATCCGAACTCCACGCAAGTGCCGGCCTTGAAAATCACCGAGCACTCCGAGCCCAGCGACTGCTCAACCGGGGCTATCAGTTCCATCTTTCCGCCGGTGCCGATGCCGTTCTCACCTTCCACAATCACATCGCCGTCAAATGCCAGCGCATTGCCACTGCCGTTCAGGTCTATCACACACGACACTTTCATGTGCGAGCGTCCCTTGTCGTCGCTTGCTATCTCGTTTATGCAGATGCAATAGTGTTCATCGTCGCCAATGCCCACCGGCAGGCTCAACACGCCTTTCTTGAACAAGTCCTGGAGCGATTTTGCATAATTCTGCATCTTCTTGACACTCTCGTAAGCGTTCTTGGCGTCACTAATGCGCCGTTGCTGGTCAGGGCTAACGTGTAGCGAGTTGAGCACCTGTGCCACAACATCGCCTGACGACAACAGGCTTATGGCCTCTACCATGGCATCCTTGTCCAGTCCCGACGACAACAGGTTCAGCACTCCAAGCAGTGCGTCCTTGTCCAAGTCAGACGACAACAGGTTCAGCGTTTTTATCATTGCATCCGTGTCAATGTCTGGCGACAACGAGGTTATGGCGTCGGTTATGGCCTTGGGGTCAATGTCAGGCGCTTTGGATATCAGTGCATCTATCACTGCCTGCTTGTCCACTCCCGACGACAGCTGTTTTATGGCATCAATCATCGATTCCTTGTCCAGTCCCGACGACAGCAAGGTCATTGCACCATTTACTACATCACTGTCAATGTCAATCGGCAACGACTCCACTGCACCAAGCACGGCATCCTTGTCAATGCCATACGACAAAGTGTTCAGCGCATCAAGCAGTTTTTCGTTCTGCACGGCGTTCTGCAACAAATTCAGCGCACCTGTCAAAGACTCGTTGTCAACGGCTCCCTGCAACAGTGTCGCCACGTCGTACAGTTTTTCATTGTCAACGGCGCTCTGCAACACATTTGCGACATCGGGCAACTTATTGTTCTCAATGGCATTCTGCAGAACATTTGCGACATTGTTCAAGCTTTCATTGTTGGCGACATTTTGCAGCACACTCGTCACGTCGGCCACAACATTCTGCTGCATGTCATACGGCAACGTATTAATCGCATTGAGCATCTCATCCTTGTCAATGCCTGACGAAACATCATTCAACGCATCGAGCAAGACCTGGGTGTCAATGGTCGCGCTTCCCGCCTGGGCATTTGCCGTCTGCACAAACACACAGCTTGCCTCAAGCACTATGCAAAACATGGCGCAAATACGCACTAAAAAACGTTTACATTTATTTTGAAACATTTTCCAGAAAAAAAGAAAACCCCCTTATTTATGTCAAATATAATTGGTTTTCAGCAACCATGCAATATTTCCAGGCGTTTTTTAACATAAATATTTCTGTTAGGTTTTATAGAGACATCCTGCCACGTCTGCATTGTTTTTTATATAGGCGTATGCCATGCTGAACTCGTTTCAGCATCTCTGCCAGCTAGACTGGATTCCGTGGCAGGCACGAAATGACAGCATTTGGGGAATAGACTGTGCGATGGCAATCCATAATGGCCGGTTAACGGACATTGCTGCCACATTTGATGGTGAGCGCCCGGAAAAACGCGCAGGAATGGCGTTAAATAG
>CALABN010000047.1 GCA_937885735.1 uncultured Bacteroidota bacterium
AGTTGAGGCACTTTGGCGACACCAAGCGGAGTCTGAACGTCGGTTGTGCTGAACGTCAGTTGCTTGCTAATCTCGTATGCGAAAATCTCGCCAATGCGTTCCATATTTCTGCGGAATCGCATACTGTCTTTTTGAATCTCGCGGTTGCGTATTTCAGCCATAAACTGGTTGAAGATGCTGTTTTGTTCCCCAAGGTTGATAAACATAATCGTATTTGTTTTTTAGGTGGTTTCTATAAATTGATTTCGGGAGATTTTTGAATTTTTATCGAGTGGAATTATGGGCGTAAGGAGGATACAGTCCGGGTGCTGTTGACGACTGACACCCCATAAAGATACCGATAAGAAACAAAAAGCGCCGTAAAGTTCATATAACCCATTTCGTTCATATTATAAACGGTGAATTAATGGAACTCACCTTTAGTGAGTTGTTACAAATATATTCTAAATGAATGAATTTTGTAATTCTTTTCTTTTACGTAGATGCTCTCAATAAATCATATGTCAATAAATGTTTGATTGTGTTAGACTTATTTAAACAGAATGATGGTTTGGCAAACTGGAGCCAAACACATTCAATGTCTGGCAGAGAATGAATACTGATGATTCAAATGCCTGTTTTTGTGGAATTTGTTTGTAGGACACATAGCGTTAGGCAAACGTAGGTGCAACATTGTCAATGTATTTTCTACTTTGATAAACTTTATATTGTTTTTTGAGGCAAAAAAGTAAATTTGCAATCGGTAAAAAAAGGCAATGCAAATGTCAATTTTTAGTAGAAAATACACACCACGCTGGATAGTCTTGCTCATCGATATATTCATCAGCACGGCTTCAATCATAATAGCATATTTGCTTCGTTTCAATTTTGAAATTCCAACAAACGAGAATGTCGGCGAGTTGACACAAATTGTTGAACTTGTGGTTGGCGTGCGCTTGATGAGTTTCCTCATTGCGGGTACTTACGCTGGAATAGTCCGCTACACTGGCTTGAAAGATGCCAAACGCATATTGATAACAACCACGGCGGGCAGTCTGCTCATTGTGCTAATCAATATGGTCTGCTATTATTCAGGGTTGACAATGGCGTTTATTGTGCCAATGTCAATTGTTATCATAGAGTACTTGACCACAATGTTCTTTATGATTTCGTTACGATTCCTTGCAAAGGCTATTTTCTTCGAATTCCGTTCCACTGTCAAGTCAAACAACGTTATTGTTTACGGAACCAACCGTAATGCACAGGCAGCCAAGCACGCCATTGAGGAGGACCGCGACGCACATTACAAGGTTGTGGCCTTTGTCGATGATATCGACAAAAAGTCTGGCAAGAAGATTGACGACTTGCAGATATATCCTATTGACGACCTTCCTGAATTGATTGAGAACCTCAATGCAAAGCACCTGCTTCTTGCAAAGCCTTTCCAGTCTATTGAGAAGAAGCAGGAAGTGATAGAATTGGGTCTCAACAGCGGATTGACAATGCTTAACGTGCCAAAGGTCGAGAAATGGATTAATGGCGAGTTGAGTTCAAAGCAGATAAAGAACATACGCATCGAGGACTTGCTTGAACGCAATCCTATACAACTCGATTTCGAACGCATTCAAAATCAGGTCAAGGGCAAGACTATGATGGTGACAGGCGCCGCTGGCTCAATAGGCAGTGAGATTGTCCGTCAGTTGATTAAGTTCGAACCTCACAACATTGTGTTGTTTGACCAGGCTGAAACGCCAATGTACGACATTGAGATGGAATTGCGCGATACTAACTCTTCAAGCAATATTTCGGTCGTGATAGGCGATATTACCGACAAACAGCGCGTTGAAGAGGTGTTCAGCCTGTACAAGCCTGAAATTGTATATCACGCCGCTGCATACAAGCACGTCCCAATGATGGAGAACAATCCTGTCGAGGCTGTCCGCAACAATGTGTTGGGCACCCGTTTGATTGCCGATATGGCAGTTAAATATGGTGTGAAGCGCTTTGTTATGGTTTCTACCGACAAGGCCGTGAATCCAACCAACGTTATGGGCGCTTCAAAGCGTATTTGCGAAATTTACACGCAGTCGCTCAACGGAAAATCATCTACGTTGTTCATAACCACACGTTTTGGCAACGTGTTGGGCTCAAATGGCTCTGTAATTCCTCGTTTCAAGAAGCAGATAGAGGAGGGCGGACCAATCACCGTCACTCATCCGCAGATTACCCGTTATTTTATGACCATTCCAGAGGCTTGCCAGTTGGTGCTTGAGGCTGGTGCGTCTGGCAAGGGTGGCGAGATTTTCATCTTTGATATGGGCAAGTCGGTCAAGATTGTCGATTTGGCAAAGAAGATGATAAAATTGTCAGGTCTGCAGTTAGGCAAGGATATCCAGATTTCATATACTGGCTTGCGTCCTGGCGAGAAACTGTACGAGGAACTGCTTGCAAACAAGGAGAACACCATTCCAACGCCTCACCCACAAATTATGGTGGCAAAGGTGCGCGAGTATGACCACGATATGGCAAATGCCAAGATTGATGAGTTCATTCCTTTCATCGAACAACAAGACAACTTTAAGATTGTCAAGTTGATGAAGGAGATTGTTCCTGAATTCTTGAGTCAAAACTCGATATACGAGGAGTTGGACAAGGTAAGTGGCAACGTTTAGCGTTATAGCGTAAATTCCACTTCCTTAAAAAGGAAACTGCGAATCTCGCCGTTGCTGTCCACTATCGTAATGCGCCCGTTTGATTCCACGTTTGAAATAGTGCCTGAAAAGCAAGCGCCTTCGCAGGTGCGGAATGTATATTGGCCGTTGGTGCGGTACAAATGAGCAAAATAAGCCTCGTCAATTTTTTCATACCAGCCGTCGGCAAGCATTTGGTACCATACGTCAATCTGGTTGAGCAGTTTTGGCAACTCACTCACCAAATCCAGTTTGCGTCCTATGATATTGTAAAGCGAAATTGGGTTTGGCGCATCGCTGATGAATGCTTCCTGGTTGATATTCAATCCAATGCCTATTATTGAATATACAATGTTGCTACCCATAAGTTGATTCTCAATGAGTACGCCACATATCTTCTTGTCTTTGTAATAGATGTCGTTTGGCCATTTAATCTTGAATTCTTCGCCAAACGAGTTCAGGTAATCGACAATGCCAAGCGATATTGCCTTCGAAACAAGGAACATTTGGTCAGCCTTGATGAATTCGGGGCGGAGCAGGAGACTGAAAGTGAGGTTCTGGCCTGGTTGGCTTTCCCAGAAAGCGCCAATTTGTCCGCGCCCTGCAGTCTGCGAAACGGCAACGACAGTGTAGCCTTCGGCCACAGAATCCTTGTCGGCAATGCTTTTCAGCAACTCGTTTGTCGACAGAGTCTCGCTAACCTTGTCTATCTTGAATCTTGTCATTGAAAGATGATGTTGGTTGTCAGATGCTTATCAACTTGTTCTTTATTGCATACAGAATCAGGTTGGTGGCGTTTTTCGAGTTTGTCTTGCTCAACAGGCTTGCACGGTGCTTGTCAACGGTGCGCTTGCTGATGAACAGATTGTCGGCAATTTCTTGATTTGAAAGTCCTTTGCACAGTTCCTGCAAAACCTGGAGTTCGCGTTTCGACAGTGACAGTTCCTCGCTTTGCTGTTCCTTGTGCGGGTTCAGGTTCTTGATTACGTTGCAAAGAAGTTCCTGCGAGAAGTAACTGTTGCCTTTCATCACTTGTTCAATGGCTTCAACCACTTCCTTTATGTCGGAATTCTTAAGCAGGAAGCCTTTCACGCCTGCGTTCACCATTTTGAAGTAATAGTCTTCCTCGCCAAACATTGACAAGGCTATCACCTTCACGTCAGGATATTTTTCCAGCAGTTTTTGAGTCGCCTCGATGCCGTCCATTACGGGCATGCTAATGTCCATTAACACAATGTCGGGCATATTGGTGGTGTTTATCTGGTCAAGAAAATCCTGTCCGTTCGACGCCTCAATGACTACCTTGTGGCTGTTGGCGTTGTCGAGCAACAGTTTCAGCCCGTTGCGGAACAATGCGTGGTCGTCAACCAATGCTATCTTGATAGTTGCCATTGCCTAAATCTTTACTTTGATAATGGCGTGAACACCGTCGCCTGGCTTGCTGTTGATGATGAACAGGCCGTTTATCGACGTTATGCGCGATGAAATGTTCGACAGGCCCATACCTTTGTCGGGGTTGCTTAAAGCCTTTTCCTGGTCGAATCCCTTGCCGTTGTCGTCGAACTTGATGACAATGGTGCGCTGTATTTTTTCAAGGCTAATGTCGATGCTTGATGCTTCAGCGTGCTTTATGGTGTTGTTGATGAGTTCGCAGGTGGCGCGGTACAGCACGGTTTCTACATTTGAGTCGAAGCGGTCGTTGTCGGTCAGTTTAGTGTCAAAGTTGATGCTTATGGCTTTAGACTGGCTCACTTTGAACGAGAAGTTCTTGATTGCGCTTGCCAAACCGAAGTTTGTGAGCACGTGTGGACTCAAGTTGTTTGATATTTCCTTGATGCTTTCCACCGCCTCGTTGATTACGTTGTTGGCGTTTTCAAGCACTTGTTTCGAATGGTTGTCGCGTTCATATTGTAGCAGTGACGACACTGACATACGTGCGGCGGAAAGCAATGGACCCAGCCCGTCGTGTAGGTCTTTGGCAAAGCGTCGGCGTTCGCGTTCCTCTGTCTGGATTACGGCGCGCATCAGCCTGCGTTCCGATCGTTTGCGCTCACGCTCTGCACGGTTCAGCGTATAGAACATTTCGCCAATCAGGAACACGCCTGCCGTGAACAGGAATGCAATGATGACACCCAGCCAGTCGTCGGCGGGACGGAGGTAGAACGAGAAATCATCATTGATAAACTGTATCAGTTTTATGGCCATCTTTATAGCCATCAGTATGAAACCCAATGAAATGAGAATCCAGGAGGCACGGTATTTGGTGACGCGTACAAGCCTGATTGCCAACACTGCGGCCACAACCTGCAGTGTTATCGATATCAAAAGTGCTACTAATCTTATCATAATATGCAAAGTTAACAATGCATTTGAATTGTTGACGCAATTGTGAGGCTCTTTTCTATGTAATTTACGTCAATGGCGTTGTGTAATTGATAATTGTCAGTCTGCCACTTTTGGATAAAGCCAGTTCTTGACGACGCCTGTCTTATGTTTTTTTTATTTTTTAACTTTAAAATTGCATAATGGTTATGTAATCATAAACTACAACTTTAAAATTGCATAAAAGTTATGCAATTTTAAAGTATGTGTATTTTTTTTGTCAGAAAAATGGTCGGTGATGATAGAATGAGATTTGAAATCACATCCGACGGCTTGTTGCAGGCCTGGAAGTGATAAAACCAGTTTTTTGTTTATTATAGATTTTGTAAAAACCTTTTTTAACTTTGATAAAACTCTAAAACAAAGACTATGAAATTCGAAAAATGGTTCTTCGAGGATATTGAAGGTGGCTTTGTCAAGGATATCAATAATATCACCGAAGATGAAATGAGCAGTGTCAAGACTGGCTACGTTTTAAATTTGATTTTTGTGGTATTGTGGTCCATCTTTCTTTTGTTGGAATTATGGTTTGAGCATTGGAGTGGCTCGTCAATATTGTTGCCACTTATTTTTGGTATTCAAAGTTGGTTGCGTTTTGTCCGTTTGAATGAGATAAGGAAGCCAATGACCGATTCACGGAAGATGAGAATCAGAAATGTTAGCCTGACAGTAATCATAGCCTTGTTAGTGGGCGGAGTGACAGGAACCCTGCTTTTCAACCCAAATGTTGCGTGGAAATGTGTCGATATCGCAATTATGGTGATAATGACATTGTATTCAATAGGCTCTTACCGTCATTGGAAAATGGTGGACGAAGAGCGGAAACGGTAAATGTTGTGCTGTTTTTTTTCTTTTATATTCATAAAATGATGTGAAAATGCTGAATAAATGGAAAACACAAATACTTTTGCATTCAGCATAAGCACAATTGTATGGATAAGAAGATAGCAGCTTTCCCAGGGTCGTTCGACCCCTTCACTATGGGGCACCATTCGGTTGTAACCCGCGCCTTGCCTTTGTTCGACGAGATAGTGGTCGCCATTGGCAAGAACACTCTCAAGAACGGATTCTTCAGCATCGACGAACGTATTGAACTGATTGAAGGTGTCTATGCCAACGAGCCTAAAATCAAGGTTATGGCTTACGACGGTCTGACTGTTGATTTTTGCAAGAGCATTGGGGCGTCTTTTATGCTTCGTGGTATCCGCACTGTTTCCGACTTTGAGTACGAATGCGCAATATCGCAGATGAACCAACTTATGCAACCAGGTGTAGAGACGGTTTTCCTGCTAACAACCCCCGAACTTACGCCAGTCAATTCCACCATTGTGCGCGATATTCTGAACTACGGTGGCGACGTGAGCCAGTTTGTTCCAAAGGGTATGGACATTGAGGGTGTGCTAAAAAAGCGTAGCAAATGAGATTGAGCGGGCTTATACAACTAGTTTTCTTATTGTGCCTGCCTTTTTTCGCGGGTGCACAAAACACCACCATTTTCGGCACAAACAAGACTTATGCCAACCAAAAGATTGACGTCTACACCTGCACCGACTACATAGCGGGCATCAATACGCTTGTGGGCAGTGCCGTGGCCGACAGTGAGGGCAATTTCAGCATCAATATGGATTTGACTGCAACCTGCCGTGTGACTTTGGATTTGGGACGCATTCGCGGGGTTATGTATGTTGATACGGCAATGAGTTACAACATTGCATTGCCTGATTTTGAGCCAAAAAACAAGGGCGACCTGCTCAACCCTTACTTTGAACCATTTGAGATTGTGTTAGGTGTCAAGTCGCCAAGGCAGTCCGACATAAACAAGTACATTGATATGTTCGACTACGCCTACGAAGACTGCGTTGAACGTAACTATTTGTCGCTCTTTAAAAAGACACGCCAGACGGAGGTTGACAGCATAATCGACAATATGGAAAAGTCATTCGACACCATTCCAAACGAATTTTTCAAGACATACAGACATTATAAATATGCCTGGCTCAAGTATGTGAGTTATATGCGCGATTGGCGATATGTGTCACGCGAATATTTCGACAACTGCGAGGTGCCTTATGACAATCCTGCCTATATGGATTTGTTCAACTCTATGTTCACCAACTTTTTGGAATTCTATATGAACACT
>CALABN010000048.1 GCA_937885735.1 uncultured Bacteroidota bacterium
TATCGGCATCATACCTAGCACCAAGCCCTCAAGGAAAAACGAGAGTCCAAGCACAACCAAGGCTATGCCACCTGCCGTTCCCCAAGCATCAGCAAGCGGGGTTCGCAAGACTGCCACCTGAAAGAACACAAGGTAGAATATGATAAAGGCGACCGACTTGACCTGTCCCATAATTCGCGATTTGGCGTAATTGCCAATCATTGCGAGCGAGTCACCTATCGGAAGCCGTTTTTTGCGCAACATACTTTTATCCGATTGACTAACAATGGAATTACAAATTATTCTTCAAAGCCGAAATGACTTCGTCTGGCGACAACAGTTGCTGTTCGCCTGTAGCCATATTCTTCAGTGCCACTTTTCCTGCCTGAACTTCGTTCTCGCCTACAACAGCCACAAACGGTATGTTGCGTCCGTTGGCGTACGACATCTGCTTCTTCATTTTTGCAGGCTCAGGATATATCTCGCAACTGATGCCTGCGCCACGCAGTTTTGCAATCACTGGCAGGGCCCATTGCTGTTCGGCCTGGCCAAACGTCACAAACAATACTTTTGTGCTTTCGGTTGCCGATTTCGGATAAAGGTCGAGTTGGTCGAGGACATCGTAAATGCGGTCGGCGCCAAACGAAATGCCGACACCCGAAACGCCTGGCATTCCGAATATGCCCGTAAGGTCGTCGTAGCGTCCGCCACCTGTTATTGAGCCAATCTGGACATCGAGCGCCTTAACCTCGAAAATTGCGCCTGTATAGTAGTTCAAGCCACGTGCAAGTGTAAGGTCAAGGTCAATCTGCGTCTTAAGATTCAAAGGCTCTATCCAATCAAAAATGGCGGTCAGTTCGGCAACGCCCTTCTGTCCCACCTCGCTGTTTATCAACACCTTTGATATCTGTTCAAGTTTCTGGCGATTGTCACCGCTCAATGCAAGAATCGGTTGCAACTGGTCAATCGACGATTGCGACAGGCCCTTTTCGGCCAATTCTGCGTTTACATTGTCAATGCCTATTTTATCGAGTTTGTCAATGGCGACTGTTATGTCAACCATTTTGTCGGGAGCGCCAATTGCTTCGGCTATGCCTGCCAAAATCTTGCGGTTGTTGATTTTCAGGGCAACGCGGATGCCGAATTTCTGATAGACGTCGTTCACAATTTGTATAAGTTCGACTTCGTTCAGGAGCGAATCACTGCCGACAATATCGACATCGCACTGGTAAAACTCGCGATAACGGCCTTTTTGAGGCTTGTCGGCACGCCAAACTGGCTGAATCTGGTATCGCTTGAACGGAAATTGCAAGTCGTTGCGGTGCTGAACCACAAAGCGCGCAAACGGGACTGTCAAATCATAGCGCAGGCCCTTCTCCGATATCTTGTTCGTAACCTTTACAGAATCTTTGCTTTGCAGAAGTTCAGAATCGACATCGTTCAGATAGTCGCCTGAATTAAGAATCTTGAACAGCAGTTTGTCGCCTTCCTCGCCGTACTTGCCCATAAGGGTTGACAAGTTTTCGGTGGCAGGCGTCTCAATTTGCTGAAATCCATACAGTTTAAAGACGCTTTTGATAGTGTCGAATATATAGTTGCGCTTCACCATTTCGGCTGGACCGAAATCGCGTGTTCCCTTTGGAATTGAAGGTTGTTGAACTTGTGCCATATCTTGTATTTTGTTTTTATTTTTTAATGGTGCAAAGATAAGAAGTTCATTGATAGTTGACTTACGGGGCATCTATAAATTCCATAGCAATCTACTTTACAAAAACGAATTGACTTGCAATTTTTTACGCACTTCAAACTTCACCTTGCAAAATCCGCAAAACTGCAGGAAAGGCGCATTTGCCACGCCTTCCTACTCTTTCAGTTTGCGGTATCTGATGCGCGTCGGGGTTACATCGCCAAGACGTTTTTTCTTATTTTCCTCATATTCAGAGTATGAGCCTTCGAAGAAATAAACCTGCGAATCGCCTTCAAATGCAAGAATGTGAGTAGCGACGCGGTCGAGGAACCAACGGTCGTGAGATATCACCACGGCACAGCCTGCAAAATTCTCAAGTCCCTCTTCTAGCGCACGCAACGTGTTCACATCGATATCGTTGCCTGGCTCATCGAGTAGAAGCACATTTGCCTCCGACATAAGGGTGAGAGCCAAATGCAATCGGTTTCGCTCACCTCCTGACAGCACTCCCGCCTTCTTTTCCTGATCGGCACCCGAGAAGTTGAAACGCGACAGATATGCACGTGCGTTGATAAGTTTCCCGCCTACCTTTATCTCGTCCTGTCCGTCTGAAATTATCTGATAAACAGTCTTTTCAGGATCGATATTCGAGTGAGTCTGGTCTATGTAGCCTAACTTTACGGTTTCGCCCACCTTGAATTCGCCCGAATCGGGTTTTTCGAGGCCCATAATCAGTCGGAAAAGCGTGGTCTTGCCTGCGCCGTTTGGTCCGATAACGCCTACAATGCCGTTTTGTGGCAACACGAACTCAAGGTTATCATATAGCAACTTGTCGCCATAAGCCTTGCTAACGCCGTGTGCTTCAATAACATTTGTACCCAAACGCGGTCCGTTGGGAATAAATATCTCAAGCGACTGCTCCTTCTCTTTAGTATCCTCGTTCAGCAACTTGTCGTAAGCGTTCAGACGGGCTTTCTGCTTTGCCTGGCGGGCCTTTGGCGCCATACGCACCCATTCAAGTTCGCGTTCAAGTGTCTTACGGCGCTTGCTTTCTGACTTTTCCTCCATTTCAAGGCGTTTGGTCTTCTGTTCAAGCCACGAAGAGTAGTTTCCCTTCCAAGGAATGCCTTCTCCACGGTCAAGTTCAAGAATCCATCCTGCAACATTGTCAAGGAAGTAGCGGTCGTGGG
>CALABN010000049.1 GCA_937885735.1 uncultured Bacteroidota bacterium
CTTTGATTGCGTATTTGGAGGCAATGTACCTCTTGGAGCGGGAATGTCTTCGTCTGCCGCCATTGAAGTGGGTATGGCGTTTGCAATCAACGATATGTTTGACCTTGGCTGTTCAAAATTGTCAATGACAAAGTTCGCTCAAATGGCGGAACAAGAATATGCAGGCGTCAATTGCGGTATTATGGACCAGTTCGCATCGATGCACGGGAAGGAAAATCACGTTATAAAACTCGATTGCCGAAGTCTTGAATTCGAGTATTTCCCGTTGGATATGACCGACTATATGTTGGTGCTTGTCAATACTGGCGTGAAACACAGCCTTGCATCTTCAGAGTACAACAAGCGCAGGGCGGAATGTGAGGAAGGTGTAAGCCTTTTGCAGAAATATGATGCACAAATTAAATCGTTGCGTGACGTTACATTGGATATGCTAGAGGCTCACAAAGGTGAGTTTGACGAGGTGGTTTATAAACGATGCTCATACGTTGTTGAGGAGAACGCTCGTTTGACTGATGCTTGCAAAGCCTTGTCAAATGGCGACTTTGTCGCATTTGGCAAGAATATGTATGGCTCTCATTGCGGGTTGCGCGACAAGTATCAAGTCAGTTGTGCCGAACTCGACCATTTGGTTGATATTGCAAGGACGGTGCCTGGTGTCCTTGGCTCAAGAATGATGGGTGGTGGTTTTGGTGGATGTACAATTACGTTGGTCGAAAAATCCAAAGTCGCTGATTTTGAGAATGCCATAAGGAAAGATTATAAGACGCCAAACGGCGATGCACCTGAAATTTTCGAAGTTGTTATAGGCGACGGTGTCCGCAGATTGGAGTAGGTTTTGTCCTGTTTTGTTGCCGAAACATATTATTATTGCAGTTGTAAAAAATAGAGTGATATGAAAGACAAGATATTGGTTACTGGTGGTACGGGCTATATTGGTTCGCACACTGTATGCGAGTTGATTGAGCAAGGCTATCAGGTGGTGATTGTCGACAATCTTTCTAATTCAGAACGTATTGTCGTTGACAGAATTGAGAAGATTACTGGCGTGCGTCCAACTTTTTATGAATTTGACTTGAAGGATGCACAAAAGGTGGAGGATTTGTTTGAGAAGGAGAGTGGCATCAAGGGCGTGATTCATTTTGCCGCATCAAAGGCCGTTGGCGAATCTGTCAAGATTCCGTTGACGTACTATCGCAACAATCTCACTTCGCTTATCAATCTTTTGGAGTCAATGAGTCGACACAATGTCCAAAACATTGTGTTCTCGTCGTCGTGCACAGTTTACGGACAGCCAGACAAACTTCCTGTTGATGAATCGGCACCTATCAAGCCAGCCGAATCGCCTTACGGTTACACTAAACAGGTATGCGAGAATATCTTGCGCGACACTATAAAATCGGAGTCGGGCAGGATTCACGGCATCGCCTTGCGTTATTTCAATCCTATTGGCGCTCACCCAACTGGGTTGATTGGCGAGTTGCCTCGTGGTGTTCCAAACAACCTTATGCCTTATATCACACAGACGGGATATGGAATTCGTCAGCAGTTGAGCGTTTTTGGCAACGACTATAACACGTCAGACGGCAGTTGCATTCGCGATTACATTCACGTTGTCGATTTGGCAAAGTCTCACATTGTTGCTATCAATCGTATGATTGACGGTAAAAACAAATCTGACTTTGAGGTATTTAACATTGGTACAGGCAATGGATATTCCGTGCTCGAGGTTATCAAGTCGTTCGAGAAGGTATCTGGTGTTAAACTCAATTACAAGATTGTTGGACGTCGTGAGGGCGATATTGAACAGATTTGGGCCGATACCACCATTGCCAACAATGAATTGGGTTGGAAGGCGCAGTTGTCCATTGACGATATGACTCTGTCGGCTTGGAAATGGGAGCAAAATTACCGAAAAGGCTGATTTTGAATAAGTCGGTAAATCTATTTCAACAGAAACACCATACAATGTCGTTTTGCGTGGCTATCTTTGTCGCCATATGAAACGGTTGCATTGTCTTTGGATATTTGTCTTGCTATGTGCTGAATGCGCGGTGTCGCAGACTCTGTGCGGGGGCAGGCCTGTTTCGTTGCGCAAAGCGATGCCTAATTTGGTTGACGTACAGCAGTTGCCATCACGTCAGCAACTTGCAAAGGCCGATTTTTTTGAATCGACGAAAAATCCAGACGTTTTTGCTGTGCCTGTTTCAACCAATTTTAATCCTTGCAACAGTGGACAGTGGGAACACGTAGAGGGCAGAAACGTGTGGCGCTTGGCGATTTGCTCACATAATGCATTTTCGCTAAATGCTACGTTTGCTGATTTTTACATTCCGCAAGATGCCGAAATGTATATTTACAATTCCGATGCCACGCAAGTAGTTGGGGCATTTACGTCGGAAAACAACGCTGACGTTTTGCCGACAATTCCAGTTGTTGGCGATATGCTGGTTGTTGAATATTCCGAACCAGACAGTGCTGATTTTCAGGGATTTTTCAATATTGTTCAAGTTGCTCACGATTTCAAGGGTGTATTTGCCGATTCATCGTCGAGTCAATGCCAAATTGCCGTTGATTCCGATATGGTCACCGAATGGAAGAATGAAAAACGTTCTGTTTGCAAGATAATTGTTGGTGGAACAACCTTGTGCACAGGAACTTTGCTATCTACGGCCGACAAGTCGTTTGAACCTTATGTTCTGACGGCCCGACATTGCATTTATTCTGAAAAATTGGCGCAATCAAGCATTTTCTACTTTAATTATGATGATGAAAATGCTGAAAAACAATATGTTTCGGGCGCGAGCCTGGTGGCTGTCAAGGACAATGACGACGGGTTCCTTGATTTTTCTCTTGTTAAGTTAAGTAAAAGTGTACCAGTCGATTATAATGCATACTATGCTGGTTGGGACGCATCGGGCGAAACGCCAGAAGGGGTGGTTTGCATTCATCACCCTAACGGCGATGCCAAAAAGATAGCCATTGATGACGATTCGTTGAAGGTGGCATCTTACCGTAACTTCGACGAACTGACGTTTTGGAATGTTGAGGAGTGGGATGAGGGAGCAACGGAGCAAGGCTCGTCGGGTGCGCCTGTTTTCAATTCCGACCATAGGGTTGTCGGCATTTTGGCTGGTGGCGATTCTGATTGCAGTTATCCAATGAACGATTATTTTCAAATGTTTTCGGTTTGCTATAATCGTTATCAGCTTGAATCAATGCAACTTGAACGTTGGCTCAATCCGCAAGGTGCTGACATTCTCAAGTTGGACGGCACATATAATTTAGATAATTCGGTAATGACAAGTGCAGAGATTGCAGAGTTGCATATTTCGCCAAATCCAGCAAGTTCACAGATTCTCGTGTCGGCATCTAAACTGATTGAAAATGTTGACGTTGTAAGTGCTTTTGGACAGTTGGTTGTGTCGCACAATGTCCATTCTCAACAGTCTGCAACAATTGATATTGCCAATTTGAGGCAAGGCTTGTATGTTTGCCGTGTGTTATTTGCCGATAAAACGTCAACTAATACGGTGATAATTAAGAAGTAAAATGATAAAAGGAGTAATATTCGACTTTAACGGAACAATGTTTCTCGACTCGCCTTTGCACGAGCGTGCTTGGATTGATATGGCTAAAAAACTGCGAAAGGAGCCTCTTGGCATCGAGGAGTTCTACATTAATTTGCAGGGTCGTACCAATTTGCAGATAATTACATATTTGCTTGGCCGTGAGCCATCTGCCACCGAACTTGCCGAAATAACGGAGGAGAAGGAATTGCTTTATCGCACTCGTTGTTCCGCACCAGACGGATTGCACACGTTGGCGCCTGGTGTTGAGGATTTCCTCAATAAGTTGAAGCCAACTGGCGTGCCGTTCACTATTGCTACGGGTTCGTATCGTCCCAATGTGGAATTTTATTTCAGCCATTTAGGGCTCTCTAAATGGTTCGATTTCAACAATGTAATATACGATGACGGGACTTATCCAGGAAAACCGTTCCCTGATATTTTCATAAAGGCTTCGCAAAAAATTGGCGTACAACCTGCTGATTGCTTGGTGTTTGAAGATTCTTATGCGGGCATACGTTCTGCTGTCGACGCAAAAATCGGTCGCATTGTCACAGTTGAAGCCACTTTGGATTCAGATAAAGTCAGTCAGATAGGCAATGTTTTTGCTATGAAGTCAGGTTTTACAGGAATTGACATTGATATTCTGGATTAAGAATAAATAAGTGTGGCTGGCTTGTTTACTTGTGCTATAAGTCGCTGTTGACTTTGATTTATATTTTTGAAATATAACAAAATAGAATCTGCGGTAATCGGTTAAGTCAGTGCCGTCTGTGTTCTTTCCGCATTGGCGGATACCTGTGCTTTTGGATTGATTTTGTCCGTTGTTGTTGATAATTAGGTTGATTAAATGAAATGTGAACCCTGTTTTGTAAAGGCACACGGGTTATTTTTGTAAAAATCGAAAGCAAATGCAGTCTCGCGACCCAAAACTAAAACGGACTCATAAACTTGTAATCACGCTAAATGATTATGAGGCAGACGCTTTTGATAATTTTTGCAAAAAACACAAAGTGAAAAGCACAACAAAGGTTGCGCGTGAAATTATTATAAATCAAGTGCTTGTTGACTTGGACCGCAACTATCCGACGCTTTTTGACAAGGATGAGTTGGAGCGTCTTGTTCAACGAACGTAATGATATCTGCTATGGCAAGTTTTTCTGATTTGGTACAAATGCGATACTCTTGTCGCAATTACAATTCAATTTGCATTGACAACGCTTTGATTGAGCAAGTGCTTGAAACGGCTCATTTTGCACCATCGGCAACCAATGCACAGCCTTGGAAAGTGTTCGTCCTGAACACACCAGATAGTTTGGCAAAAGTTCAGCAGGCATACAATCGCGAGTGGTTTAAGACAGCGCCTGCGGTTCTAATGCTTTGCGCACAGACAGACAAGGCTTGGACCCGCGTCGACGGTAAGAACCACGCCGATATTGATGTCGCAATCCTGGCTGACCATATAACTCTTGCTTCAGCCGATTTGGGGCTTGCCACTTGCTGGGTTTGCAATTTCGATGCTGAAAAACTGATTGAGAATTTCAGCCTTGATGCAAATTGCCGTCCTGTTGTGTTGTTGCCGATTGGCGTTCCCGCATCTGACGAAATTCCAGAGAAAAAGCGCAACGACATCTCTGATTTTGTGCAATTCCTTTAACCCATAGGTAAAATGACAACATTTGAATTGAAACCGTCAACTGACGGTACTGAACCATTTATCGAACTTAATAAGTTGATAAAACTTCTGCGTATTAGTGAGAGCGGAGCACAGGCCAACCAGTTTGTTGAAGACGGCATTGTCAAGTTGAACGGGCAGGTTGAAGGCAGAAAACGTGCAAAGTTGCGCCACGGTGATGTTGTTGAAGTGCTTGGCAATACAATCAAGATTTTGTAATCGTTTCTCTGCGATAAGTTTTATTCTTGCATAGTTATCGCAGTGTGATTTGTGCTTGTACTATTGCGATAAGTCTAATTTTTCATAGTTATCGCAGTGTGATGTCTGCTTATACCGTTGCGATAAGTCTAATTTTTGCGTAGTTATCGCAGTGTAATGTCTGCTTATACTGTTGCGATAAGTCTAATTTTTGCGTAGTTGTCGCAGTGTGATGTCTGCTTATACTGTTGCGATAAGTCTAATTTTTGCATAGTTATCGCAGTGTAATTTTATATATTTGATGTTTGTATATCTCTAAATATGTGTATATTTGCAATCGTTGATAATGTAAAATGTAGATTAATATGCGTGCTTATAATACATCGATTGTTGGTAGGTATGGAGCGTGTAAATTGCTTCAGCGTTGTGTGGATTCTGATAAAGCTGAATTTATTGCAATGGGAGGGCGTCGGCGAGTTGGAAAAACTTATCTGATTAAACGTTTTTTTGATGATAATTTTGACTTTTATACATCGGGTATTTGTGATATTTCTAATGAGGAACAGTTGGTGAATTTCGTTATGAAATTACAGGAGTTTTCTGGGCGGGTTTTTCCGCAACCAAAGAACTGGTTTGAGGCTTTCAATTTGTTAAAACAATACTTGTCTGGTATTAGGAAGAAGCGCATAATTGTTTTTATTGATGAGTTGCCTTGGCACGATGCACCAAAGTCGAATTTCACCAAAGCACTTGAGTCGTTTTGGAACACCTGGGGAGCTGACCAGCCCCGTCTGAAACTGATTGTTTGTGGGTCTTCGACAACTTGGATGGTGAATAAGTTGCTTGGCAACCGTGGCGGTTTGCACAATAGGGTTACACGTCGTATTTTCCTTCGCCCTTTCACTTTGGGTGAAACAGAGCAGTATCTTGACAGCCGTCATTTCAATTGGGACAGAAAGCATATAGTTAATTGTTATATGGCTTTGGGTGGAACACCGTATTATTTAAGCCTATTGCAGAAGGATTTGAGCCTTGAGCAGAATATCGACAAATTGTTTTATGGCGAAAATCCAGAACTGAAAATGGAATATGAATTTCTTTTCCGATCGCTTTTCAGCGATTCCGTTTCGCATAAGCGTGTTGTTGAATTACTGTCAACTAAGATGGCAGGAATGAGCCGTGGTGAAATTGTTGAGAGCCTGAATATTACCGACAATGGAGGCCTTACGGAAGTGCTTTCCAATTTGGAAAAATGCGATTTTATCAGGCAGTATGCGCCGTTTGGCAAGAAGCAACGTGGCACAATTTATCAGTTGACTGATTTGTTTTCGCTGTTTTATTTGCGGTTTGTGCGTGGTTACAAAGGCCAGAACCTTAACGCTTGGAGCTCTATGTCGGACCACGTAAAGGATAGTTGGCGTGGATATGCATTTGGGCAAGTCTGTCTTTTGCACGTTCAACAAATAAAGCACGCTCTTGGCATAAATGGAATTTCGGCTGATGTCGCGTCGTGGAGTGCGAATGTCGATGGCAAGAAGTCGCAGATTGATTTGGTGATTGACCGTGCCGACCGCATTGTCAATTTGTGTGAAATGAAATATTCCGAATCGCTATATGATATAACAAAAGAATATGCCGACTATTTAAGAACCCGTCGCGAACAGTTTAGAACCATTACAAAAACGCGAAAGTCGTTGCAGTTGACATTTGTGACAATGGAAGGCGTGAAGCCATCGAAAAATTCCTGTGATGTAAATTCTCAGGTGTATGCCGACGACTTGTTTTATGATTTGGAAGATGCTAAACGAGGCCGGACACAAGGCGGGTCTTATGACAACGGTGGCTTGGGGCGTAGATGAACTAGAAAAACAGATTGAGCATATGACTACGGTGGATGCGATGACGCTAAATTCGAGGATAAAGAAGATAGCGGAACAGGGGGCGGAATATCTAGTATTAGAGGTGACTTCGCACGCGAT
>CALABN010000050.1 GCA_937885735.1 uncultured Bacteroidota bacterium
CCATGACGGCATTATCTTCATCGCTTTTTTCTTACTTTATTGTGATTTCAAACAATTGCGAAGACTATTAATTTCTATTTATCACCCACAAACCGTTTTTGGTACTACCTTGACGGGTGAGGACGTTGAGTTCACGTAGTTTTTTGATCTGCTTCTCAATAGCTCGCTTCGTTATACCGAGAGAGTCCGCTAAGTCTTGGGCGGTCATGCCTGGGTTGGAGTTGAGGGAAAGGAGGAGTTGCTTTTCGTTTTCACCGAACTTTACACCGAACTTTACACCGAACTCCTTGCCGAATGTTATACCGAACTGCTTATCAAGTGGTGACTCATTAGGATTATAGTCCGGCTGCTCCGTGCCCTGGTGCGACTTGAGTGTTTTAAGTATCTCTTCGAGCATGAAATCAATAAAAGGACCTGAATCAGCCTTCGCTGTGCTTTGGGCTATGGCAGCGTAGTAAGCCTCTTGATTAGAATATACCATATTTTCGACAGGAAGATGCGCAAACAACGGATTCAACCTGCCCAGTATAAGCGATTGCCACAAACGGCCAGTACGACCGTTTCCATCCGAGAATGGATGAATGAATTCAAACTCGTAGTGGAACACACATGAACGAATGAGCAGATGGTCGTCAGCCTTGGCGAGCCATTCGAACAAATCATCAATCAGCTGCGGTACACGTTCTGCTGGCGGAGCCATGTGAACAAGCCCCGTATCAGAGAACACGCCAACACCACCCCTGCGGAACTTGCCGGCATCGTCGACGAGAGCCATCATCATTGTGCCATGCGCACGCAACAAATCCTTCACACTGAAAGGATTCAGCGAATTGTACATGTCGTATGTGGCAATGGCATTCTTCACTTCCTGTATCTGGCGCAGTGGCGCCACAACTGTCTTGCCTTCTATGATGTCGGCCACCTGACCTTCGCTCAGTTTGTTGCCTTCAATGGCAAGTGAAGAGTGGATGGTTTTGATACGGTTCGCCTTACGCAGACGCAATCCGTCGCTTTGCTCCAACCGAATGGCAAAGCGTTCCATCTGCGCAGAAATCTCTGCTATCAGCTTGATGGCTGTCGATGATATGGTGAATGGAGGTGTATACATAGCTCTGTCTAGTTTTTACGTTTTGTCATGAAAGCGAATTATTCATCGCCGTATTTAAGTATCAAAAGTATGAACGATATGGACGCAATGCACCTTTCTTATAATGTAATCAATAAATAAATTGCAAATATAATAAAAAACATTGCTATCTGGTTAAATATGTACTTTTGCCAATGCTATTTTTATTTTGATGCATTGCAAACTTACAAAAACGCTTCCATCAAAAATCCATCTATGAAAATCACTTTTTCGACATTGGTTACAGTGAAATGCCTTTCAGATGCTATTTCAGTTACACCTTCTTTGTCAGATCAATACTGTCCATATTCTTTTTGTTTCCTTAATGATTTTGGAACGCAAATCTTCCATTCGTTATCGAAGGCATCACAATCTTCATCAGCCGACAGGTAGCACACATTACTGTCAATCCTTTCCTTACAATGTTTGAAAAAGCCGTCTGACAATCCAAGTCCATCATTGAATTGTGAAAGAAGAAATCCTACCCGTTGATAGGTGCTTTTTGAAGGCGAAAAGTCGAGGCAAGCCATCATGTCATCTTCATTCAAATAACCCTTGTCAATCCATTGTAAAGCGTGCAGGAGTTCTTCAAGACCACCAGCCAAATCAATGCGACGGATGCAATCAATAATGGTTTGACTCAACGAAGTGACTTTAATTGGGTATTGTCCGTTGTTGCAATCCGTGTATGGGTTTATCAACATTGGAACAGGTTTGTAGATATAGGTCTCGTTCAGATACTCGAAACTGCGGAAAGATGTTGTGCTGTGAACATACAGCCAATTAAACGATTGGGTATGAAGGGCATAATATTCCAAAGCTGAGTGATAGGCCAAGCATCCATCTTCAACCGCTTGACAAGCTATCACAAACTTGTCGCTAACATTGGAGGGAAGATAAACGCCTTTCCTGATATGCAACAGCACGCCTTGCCGAGTCTTATGGTAAAGACGCGATTTTCTGGTGTTGTAGCAAACGGTTTCTGCCGATTCAATATCCTGACACATGACTACTTAAAATTTTCTGCAAATATATCATTTTTTGATATAATTGCGTGTGTTTTTAAGTTTTTTTCTTGCAAGATTCATCATTCCTGTGAATTGAGGAAACATTAACTTAATACTTCTAAAAGGGCTATTCTCATTTTGAGGAAAAGACGTCTACATTATGGGCTGCCATTTGTAGCCTAATCTTTTCAATTCCACGGCTGCCC
>CALABN010000051.1 GCA_937885735.1 uncultured Bacteroidota bacterium
TATATCTTATTGATTTGTTGAAAAAAACAACAAAACAAAACATTGTGGTTCCAGAATCTGCATTGGTTGATTTGAAGGAAGCCATAATTTTCGCATTTTTGGGCGTTCTTCGCATAAGCGGAGAGTCAAACTGCCTTAAGTCAGTCACTGGCGCGCAACGCGACAACATTGGCGGGGCAGTGTATTTGGACTGATGTCAAACTTAAGGTGAGTTCTATAAATTCACCGTTAAATAAAAATATAACAAAATGGGTTATATGAACTTTTCGGCGCTTTTTGGTTCGTTATCTTTATGGGTGTCAGTAGTCAACAGTGCCCGCACTGTATCCTTCTTCCGTCCATAAATCTACTTGTTAAAAATTCAAAAAACACTCGAAATTAATTTGTAGAACCCACATTAAATTATTAGATATGAAACCATTAAAGACATTATTAACGGTTGCAATGTCGGTTGTTGCTTGTCACACCGATGCCTGCACAAATTTTCTGGTAACGCCTGGCGCATCTGCCGACGGTTCGTCTATAGTCTGCTATTCGGCTGATTCACACGTACTTTATGGCGAGTTGTACCATTGGCCCGCAATGACTTATCCTGCAGGCACAATGCTCGACGTTTACGATTGGGATTCTGGCAGATATATGGGACAGATAGAGCAAGCCGAAAAAACATACAATGTTATCGGCAATATGAATGAAAATCAGGTGATTATAGGAGAAACAACTTATGGTGGCCGTGAGGAACTTTGGGGTGACACTACAGCCATTATGGACTATGGCAGTCTGATTTACATTACTTTGCAACGTGCCACTTCTGCTCGTGAGGCTGTAAAGATTATGGCGGAACTTGTTGCAAGATATGGTTACGCCAGCGAAGGCGAGTCATTCTCAATTGCCGACCCCAATGAGGTTTGGATTATGGAAATGATAGGCAAGGGGCTTAATCTGCAAAAGACCAAAAACGGCTATGTTAACAAGGACAAGGGCGCTGTATGGGTTGCCCGCCAAATTCCAGACGGTTGTGTCTGCGCTCACGCCAATCAGGCTCGCATCACCACTTTCCCCTGGAACGATGACGCCTCGTCAATTTCATCGGAACAACTGGACCGCATTTTTGACAAGAAAATCACAACAGTTTATTCGGCTGATGTTATGGATTTTGCAAAGTCGAAAGGTTATATAAATGACAAGGTGAATAAATCAAATTTCAGTTTTTCAGATACATACGCGCCTGTCGACTTTGTCGGTGCACGTGCTTGCGAGATTCGTGTTTGGGCATTCTTCAACGATGTCGCCGACGGAATGGAACAATATTGGGAATATGCCAAAGGTACTGGCATTGAGCACGATGCGGAGACAGGCTATGCAAGCAACAGAATGCCGTTGTGGATTGAGCCAAAGGCGAAGGTTTCGTTGTCGCAAATGATGCACAATATGCGCAACCATTTGGAAGGCACAGAGTTGGATATGTCGCAGGATGTCGGTGCTGGACCGTGGCATTGCCCTTATCGCTGGCGTCCAATGGATTGGGAGGTTGACGGCGTCCGTTATGTCAATGAGCGCACAACAGCAACCCAACAGACTGGATTCTCGTTTGTTGCACAAAGCCGTGGCTGGCTTCCAAACAAGGTTGGCGGTTTGTTCTGGTTCGGTACTGATGATGCTGGTAGCACAGTCTATTGCCCAATGTACGCAAGTATGACCAAAGTGCCTGAATGTATGGCTGTTGGCAATGGCTCGATAAACGATTTTTCGGAGACTTCGGCATTCTATGTGTTCAATCAAGTCTGCAATTTCGCCTATACCCGCTATGACTTGATTCACCCTGAAATTGAGGCCCGTCAGAATGAGTACGAAGGCAAATTCCAGGCTTATGTAAAAATGGTGGATAAGGGCGCATCTGAACTTGTTTCTGAAAATCAGGATTTGGCAGTAGAGTTCCTTACCGATTTCTCTTGCAATACGGCGGAAAAACTTGTCAGTGACTGGCGTGATTTTTATAAATACCTGTTTGTTAGATATATGGACGGAAATGTAAAGCCCCCGCAAGCCGTTCCTGCAGGCTACAAGTACTATGCGCCGAAGGTTGAACAGCCTGGCTACGATGAAAAGTGGCAACGCGCAGTTGTCAAGGATGCAGGCGAAAAATTGGCATTTCCTGCTGAAAATTAGTGGAATATGAAAAAATCGGTTCCATACATATTGTTCATTGTCTTTTTGGCGTTGGTTGGAGGCCAGGATGCCTATGTGCGCTATCTGCGAAACCGCAAAGTGGCACCACGAAATTACACTGTTGTGTTGTCGGTTGATGCATTTAGGTTTGATTATCAAAATCTTGCCAATACGCCAATCCTTGATTCCATATCAAAAACGGGAGTGAGGGCAAAAGGGTTTCAGCCAGTGTTCCCGTCGCTTACGTTTGTGAATCATTACGCTATGGCAACGGGCCTTTATCCTGAAAACAACGGAATTGTGGCTAATAATTTTTGGGAACGTGGTACAAAACGTTCATTTTCAATGGGTGATAAGAAAACAACCACTTCGGATTATTTTTATGGTGGAGAGCCTGTTTGGGTGACAGCCGAATCACAAAAGGTGAAGTCGGCAACAAATTCGTGGGTTGGTTCCGATACCAGGCAAAAAGGCTACCGTCCGTCGAAATGGGAGAGTTACAATGCCGATGTGCCTTTCAAGGCAAGGATTGACAGTGTGATAAATTGGCTCAATGTGCCTTACGGCGAACGTCCGCATCTTGCAATGTGCTATATTGAGGAAACGGACAACACAGGGCATAGTTTTGGCCCCGATTCTGAAGAGATAAAGATTTCCATACAAAAGGTTGACAGCCTGATAGCATATTTTATGGCACGTCTTGACGAATTGAGTTTCCGTGACTCAATCAATTTCATTGTGCTGTCCGATCACGGAATGGCGCCAATATCAGATGAAAAGGTCATAGACCTGACCACGGTTGTAAAGACAAGTTGGATTGACACTCTGATTAGTTCGCCAGCCATTTCATTTGCCTATTGCAAGAAGGATTGCGAGGATTTTCTTGAGTTTCATAGAATCAATCTCCTTTTCTTTTCAAAGTGTATTTAATAGCTTTTAATGTTGTGCCTTGCCGTGAGTCTGACGTCTTCGGTTTTGATCGTGCGGGAATCGCCGAGGAAGGACAGGTAATATTCGATATTGCAAGTCAGGACATATTCGATGCTGTCATCGTGTCTGATGAAATCCAGCGAAATATCCGACACCTTGTAATTGTCGTTTTCCATATCCATCGTCGATTTTATCCCGTTTACCACGATCTGTTTCAGTTCATTCTGATATACTCTGTCATCTGCAAGCAGTGAATAATACGATGCGAGGCTGCCCTCGCTCATCGCCGCGTAGGTGTCTTCCGAAATCCGAATGGACACATTCGCCAGTTCGTTCTTGATTTCGTTTCGGACATTCATCATGGTGATTTGCGAGGACATCCAGAGCATCAGACAGAGTAAAAGTTATCTTATATGTTGCCAAGCCAGTACAAAGCAGGCGGGAAAGATCACGTTTCCCCGTTCGTCGAGCCGCTTCATTTCCAGTACCTCTCGGATACGCCGCAGCATCGGGAATGCAGCGTTACGGGAATCCCGACAGAGCCGAGAAAGCTGCCGAGCTTACTCTGTGCCGTCACGGTCACATAAAAGGGAGTGCCGAGCTGGATTGCCTTATTGCATCCGCTTTTGGTGATAAATGCGGAATCCACCGTATAGACGATACTCTCCGTGTCGGGCAAGTCCTGCGTAAGATAGGCAAACAGGTCTTCGGTGTCGTCGTCAACCTTTCCCGCCAGTTGAATCTGTCTTGTCAGTTGGTCGGCGGCGGTATCGAGCTTTTGTTTGGTCACGACAAGGGAGAGCGAATCCAGCATGAGCATCAGCGTCAGCACAACAATGAGGATATAGACGACAGCGGAGATATATCCCGCTTCTCCGCTGTCATCCATCATACACCTTTTTATTTTCTTCGTCAAAGGTGCTTCCCCTTTCCTGTGGTTTTGTCTTTATAGGGTATTCGCCCGGAAATTAAGTCCCGCTGTAGGACCAAAGACCGGCGATCTTCGTATTGAGAGTGGTTTCAATGTTGGTGCTGATGAAGGTGTAAATAATACCCATCAGAAGAACACCGACAACTACGGCGATGATGATACCGACCGTTTTGTCGATATAGAACTCACCGGCTTCGTTGGTGAGCGCGGACTTTGCCTTGCAGAACAGCTCGGTGGACTTGGCGGAGACGGCGGACTTGGCGTTGGTGAAGAAATTCTTGATCTTGTTCATGTGATTACCTCGTTTTGTTTTGTTGTTTTTTTTGTTTTTGGGAATAAAAAAGACGGATTCGTTTTTCTTACGAAATCCGTCCGTCAGGCGAATATTGCGGCAATTTTGTCTGCCAGTCCCGGCATGACTGTATCCTTGAACAGTCCGTACACCAGCGTGAGAAGCAATGCGCCGACAACCACGGCAATGATCATGCCGATCACTTTATCGACGTAAAACTCGCCTCTTTGTTCAGACAAGGCGTCAAATATTCTTTCTTTGGTTCGGCGTAAATACGCCTTTTCTTGGATAAACATATTGGCTCCTTTCGTTTTCAGCGTGTGTTTGCTACAACCATATTTTTCATCACTCCCTTCTATCTTGCGTCGCGGCATTTGTCGGCGGCGCTTTTTTCTCTCGCCTTCTGCCATGTTTCGAGAAGCTTGAAGATAACATTGCGAACCGTTTCAGGCGGAGTATTCGCGGGAAAGAACTGCGCCAGCTCCTGCGTTTTGAATTTCACCGTCTCCACCTGATTCGGCTTGACCTCGGTCATGATCCGAAAGATCGTGTCCATGTCCAGCTTGCCCTCCTGACTGAGCTGCTTCATGCGGATCGCCTGTGCCAGTGAAGGCGTTGCGTCTTCGGATTCGATGGTTTCAAGCAGGTTGTGCTGTTCCTCCTCGGAAAGATAACTCAGTTCCACTGCGGGACGAAAGGCGATATTCTCCCGGTCAACCATTTCGAGAAGTTCGGGAACAAGCTCATTGAGACGGATATAAC